>DATCGM010000091.1:0-7533 GCA_036508915.1 Gemmatimonadaceae bacterium | reverse complement strand
ACGGTGAGGTACTTCGAGTACCGCACCACCGGTGTGCCGCCTTCTCGCTCTCGGGTGATCACCGCGTTGCCGACGGTGAAGCCGAGATCGCCGCTCTTTGCCATCTCGCCCTCCACGGGGTGCCAGACGAACGAGCTCTTTCCGATCGGCGGGCTGAAGGAGGCGGTGATTGCGTCCGGGCCTGTGACGAACTCGCCAAGCGGAGAGAAGATCTGCGCATCGGCGGCGGCATAGCGGCCGAAGGCTTCGCCGGTCCCCAACCGCATCGCGTCGCGGGAGAAAGCGGCGTCCGCGGCGCGAATCGCATCCACCGGGGCGCGCGTACGCGACATGGCGACGTCCGCCAACACGCCGGCGGCTGCCCCAGCGGGGAGAGCCAGTGGAGCCGGCGGAATGCCGTATGTCTCCGCATAGGCGGCGATTCGCCAGCCAGCCGTCTCTTTGCGCCAGAAGGCGATGTACCGGTCGACACGTAGCGACGTCATGCCCGCTTGGGGCTGGCCATAGATGGCGTAGCCGTACGTGTATCCGCTCGAGCGATCCTTGCTCGCTTCGGCGCGAACCGGCTGCCAGCGCGCCCGCGAGCCGGTTCCGATCGACTCCGCCGCGACAACCGCCCAGGCTGCGGGCTTACCGCGCAGGATTGGTAGTCCGCCGCGTAGATAGATGATGTCGTCCGCGAAGCTGCTCGACAGGCCGTCGGCAAAGCCGAGCCTTGCCACGGAGTCGGCGCGTCCCAGGTCGGCGCGCAGCAGCTCGTCGTGCGCCGCCTCCGCCTCCGGCAGGGGCGCGAGGAGGGACGCCCCGGAGAAGGCAGCACCCGGTTGACTGCGGCAGGCCTCGGAGGCGATCACCGCCAGGAGGAGAATCGATCGAGTTCGCAGGAGCATGCTCCTTTGCGTCAAATGGACCCGAGTGAGCCCGGTGACCGCCTGTTCACTCTAACCCGCCGCGCCCCGGTTTCGCCACCACTGGCGATCTTCCGTCCAGCTCGTCACGGGAACGACCCCTGTCGCGTGGGTGTAGCTTTAAGATTACGGCAGCGCTCGGGGCTCATCGTGGCGCCGTCGCACCGTCGGTCGTCCTACGATCGACATCTCTTTTTTTCTTGAAGCGGCCAGAAAACCGGTCGCGAATTTCCCTCCGTTGTGACGATACCACGAAAACGCTCCACCCGACGCAGGGGACGCGGCACCGCCGCCACCCAACTGACGTCTACATCCACGAGCCGCACCGCATACGCCGAAACCAAGCGGTGGCTCATTCAGCAGCATGGCCCGGTCTGCGCCTACTGCGGTCGTCGCGTCCCCGTGACGACGATCACCCTCGACCATGTCGCGCCTCGGCGCGGCCAGAGTGCCTACGATCGGCGCGACAACCTTGTGCTCGCCTGCGCCGACTGCAATGGCGCGAAAGCCGATATGCCGATCCTCGCCTTCCTTATCCGGAAGCGCGAGCGGGCATCGATGCTGCGCCGCTACGCCGCACACCTGAGCCCCATGCTGGTCGATCTCGTGCGCGCACTGGCGCCTGATGGCGAGGTCGCTCCACGCGTGAAAGAGACCTTCGACGATCTCGTGACCGACGACGAGTCGCCGTATCACGAATCGCCCTACCGGGAGTAGCAGCCTCGACAGGAGCTACACCGGACGCTCGAAGTAGAACGCTTCGACGAACCATCTGCGCACGCTCCGCATGTCGGTGGCATCGGCTCGGGTAGCCGGTTCGACGTCGTCCCCGCCGTATCGCTCGAGGAGAAGGGCCTTGAGACGCACCATCGCCTCGATCGCCGGCAGCTTGTTCGTCCGCGCTTCCTGCGCGAAGACTCGTACAACTTCGCGCACCAGACTCTCCTCCGCCTGCTCCATCTTGGTGGCTGGCTCCGGCTCGGGCTTTTGTGCTCGCCCCGCTTTGTCCGCAAAGGACGAGGATGTGTTCTCACCGGGACCGCGCAGGACTTGCAGCGGATAGTGCGCGGGATTCGCGACGCGCGCTACCGCGCACAGTCTCTCCAGTTCGGTCTCCGGCACACTCTCCCACTCGGTGGGAAAGGGCGCTAGGCGACGCTTCCCATTGGCACTGACGAAGGCGAGCCAACCCTTCTCCAGCCCCGCGGACACGCCGCGCAGTACCTCCGAGGTACGATGCACCTCGAATACTTCCCAGAGAATTCCGGCTGAATCCTCGAACGTTCGAGAGGCCACGTCGCCTATTGCTGAAATAAGATGACCGAAGAGACCCCAAGGCCTTCACCATCACGCGAGACGAGGCGGCGCAAGGACCGTTCCCGTTTCCCTGGGCTCGGGGGTGGGACGTGTCACTCCGGCCGACGTCATCCGCGCCACGGCGTCGTGCAGGGTCATCATCTGCCGCGCGAGGCGATCGATCCGGGCTTTCACGAGAGGCGAAAGGTGCGTCGCGTCCTTCACGTCGAAGGCAGGCAATGGAGCCGGCGCCCCCCACTCCTCGAGTGCCCACGCCAGATTCTCGAGCGTCGCCACGGCGGCGCGCCGAAAAGGCTCGAGCTTGACGCGCATTGAGCCGTCCACCACATGCCGCGAGATCGCCAGCGCCGCGACGGAGGCGGTGAACCGTCGAGTATAGGCGAGAACGGTGAGTGCGGGGGCGAGCTTTCTCTTGTCGCCATGTGCTTCGGTGAGTGCGCGCTGCAGCGACTCCTCGGCGTTGACCGTCGCCAGCCCGATCGCGCGACGCATCGCGCGCATCGACTCTCCCGCCGCGTCGCTCCGGTCGTCGTACAGCTCGATCACGCCGCTTAGATACGCGCTGTTCGCGCGAAGAGCGGCCGCCGCGTTGGCTGGAAAGCGCGTGCGCTCCGGACTCGGCCAGAGTAATCGCGCGCCGACGAGAGCCAGCGCGCCGCCGAGAAGGGTGTTCATCACTCTCGTTCCGGCCAGATGCCAGTCGCCCGCACTCGCTTCGGCGAGCAGCACGAAGGTCGGCGTGAGAAACACGGAGAACGCCGCATAGTTGATTGGCAGCAGCGCGACGCAGCAGGCGACGAAGACCGTGGCGATCACGAGGATCGCGCGCGGATCGTGGAAGTACGCGCCGAGTGCGGCGGCGAGCAGCGCGCCGAGCACGGTACCGAGCACGCGCTGCACGGCGCGCGTGAGCGTGACACCCGTGTACGGCTGCAGGATGACGATCACGGTGATCGTCACCCAGTAGCCACGTTTCAGCTCGAGCAACTCGGTGAGCGCGACGGCGATCGTGGTGACCACGGCGACGCGGAGCGCGAAGCGCACGATGAGCGAGCCGGGCGAGAGCATCGCGCGGAAGGAATTCCAGAGGGCATGCTCTTCACGCGGCTCCTCGGACGCGGGTGCTCGAATGAGGCGCGCGGCTGCCAGCGCGTCCGCGTCGGGATCGTCGCCATTGAGCACTTCGACCGTCGCCGAGGCCGAGCTCGCGAACTGCGCCGCGCGGTCGAGGATCACGGCGGCGTGCTCGTACTGCGGATCGATGTCTTCGTTCGACATCGTTCGCATCGCCTCGCGGAGCGGGTCGCCACTCCACGTCACGGGAATCGGCGCGGCGTGGCGCTCGGTCTCCACGCCGATGGCAATCGCGCGCGCCGTCGCGGCAATCTCGCGCAGCAGCTCGATGCACCGCTCGTGCAGGATCTCATTGCGCCCGCTGGAACGCAGTGCGGCGAGCGTCTCCCCGAGCGCGACGCCATGGCCGAAGAGCTGGTCCGCCAACTCGGCGAGGACGAGCAGTCGCTCGCCGCGATCTACGGCGCCCGGCCGGCCGCGGCGAAGCTGCACGAGCACCGACGTCGCGTTTTCCAGCGCGGTGCGCATGCTCGTGCTTTCTGCTGGCGTGAAGTGCGCAGGCCATTCCGTGGTGTCCTTCATTCGCGACTCGACGGCCAACTGCTCCACGTAGTCCGCGAGCGCGGAATACACCGCGGAAATGGCGACACGCGCCGGCCGATAGGGACGGAGCGGCCAGAGCACGAGCGCGATCCCCATCGCCCACACCCCGCCGAGCACAAGATAGCCGGCACGCTCGAGCGCCTCCGCGGGATACGCGGCTGGAATCGCCAGTGCAACAACGTAGACGGAAAGCGTCGCGCCGCCGACGCTGATGCCAGGATTGCCCCACACGCGCAACACGCTCGAGAAAAATGCGACGAGGAACGTGACGATGAGCGCCGGAATGAGGTGCCCGCTCACGAGTGTACCGAGTGCCGCCGCGGCTGCGCCCGTTCCGAGCAGTGCCGTCATCGTCCAGGCCCGCGCGCTGTACGATCCTCCCCTGTCGGAAAGCGCGCCACTGAAGCCGCCAAGGCTCATCCACGTTCCGGCATCGGCGCGACCGAGCAGCTGGCCGGCCGCGAGTGGAATGACCGTCGCGAGCGAGGCGCGCACACCCGCGGCGTAGGCGGGGCGCGCGGTCGTGAAGAACGTCGCCGTGCGAAAGGTGTGGTGCGCGCGCCGGAAGCTTGCCATGGCTGGTAAACTATGTCGACAAACATTCTTCCTGCCCTGCCTTCAGTCGATCGGCTTCAGCTTCGAGACGATCTCCGCGCGATGCGGCTCGAGAAATGGCGGTAGCACCACCTTCTCGCCGAGCGTCGCTTCATCTTCGTCCACACCGAAGCCCGGTCCATCCGACGCGATCTCGAACAGAATGCCGTTCGGCTCGCGAAAGTAGAGACTCCGGAACCAGAAGCGATCCACCTTGCCACTGTTCGGAATGCCGAGCGTGCGCAGACGATCGGCCCACGCCTCGTAGTCCGCATCGGGTGTGCGAAAGGCGACGTGGTGCACGCCTCCGGCGCCATGGCGCGCGCCGGGAAGGCCCGGTTGCACCGCAACGTGGAGTTCCGAGGCGGAACCACCATCGCCCATCTCGTAGACATGCACCGTGTGCGACGCATTATCCGGGTGCGCGTATTGCCGCACCGGCCGCATCTTCATCGCCTGCCGCAGAATCGCATCCGTGCCGTGCAGGTCGGGCACGCTGAGCACGATGGGACCGAGGCCGCGTATCTGATGTTGTGCCGGTACTGTGCTGCGCTCCCACGGATGTGCCTCTCCGACGCCCTGGTCATCGACGAGCGAGAGGCGCTGACCTTCGGGATCCTCGAAATCGAGGGTGATCCGGCCGTCGCGCTCGACGATCGGTCCAGAGGTGACGCCCTTCTCGCGCAGGCGAGCCGCCCACCACTCGAGCGTGTCAGCGCCCGCGACGCGCAGGCTTGTCCTCGCGATAGAACTCGTGCCCCGTTTCTCGGCCGGCACCGGCCAGTCGAAGAACGTCAGATCGGTGCCGGGGGTCCCCTTCGCGTCGGCGTAGAAGAGGTGGTATGCGCTCACGTCATCCTGATTCACGCTCCGCTTCACGAGACGCATTCCCAGCGTCTGCGTGAAGAAGAGGTGATTGTCGCGAATCTTCGCCGAGACGGCAGTGAGGTGATGAATGCCGGTCAGTTGCATGATCTGCTAGGAGCGAACGAGTTGCGCGTCGATGTGGATCTTGATCTCGTTGCTGACGACCACGCCGCCCGCCTCGAGCGCCTGATTCCAGGTCAACCCGAATTCACGGCGATCGATCTTTCCGTCCGCGCTGAAGCCCATGCGCTCGCCGCCCCACGGATCCTTGCCCGTGCCCTCGTACGTCACGTCGAGCGTCACCGGCTTGGTTGTGCCGCGGATGGTGAGATCGCCGGTGATCGTGAAGCGCTCCCTGCTGCCACTGATCCTGGTGCTCTTGAAGGTGATTGCCGGATAGTTCTCGACGTCGAAGAAGTCGGCGGAACGAAGATGCTGATCGCGCTGCTCGGTGCGCGTATCGATGCTGGCGACCTTCATCGTCGCGTCGACTGCCGCAGTGTCGGGCGTTGCCCCCTTCACAGTGACGGTTCCTTCGACGTCCGCGAAACGACCTCTCACCGTGGTGAGCATCAAGTGCTTCGCCGAGAATTCGATGTTGCTGTGAGTGGGATCGAGCTTCCAGACGGAGGTGGATCCAGTGGTTGGAGCAGTCATGATCGTGCCTCGTGAAATGTGAACTACTAAGTAACCAAGTACTGAGATATCTGTGCCGGACGTCCTATTAATCCGCCCTGCCGCTATTCGTTTGGCAGTTCGGCCGCGGCGAACCCGAGCTTGCGGAGCAATTTTGTGGCCTCCGCCTGTTCGCGGATCGTGAGGCCCGAGACAACGCGTGCAATACGCTTTGCGTGGCCTGGAAAGACCCGACGGATCAGTGCGTCACCCGCCGGTGTGAGCACCGCGTACCGCGCTCGGCGGTCGTTCGGACACTCCTCGCGCTTCACGAGGCCCTTCTCCACGAGGCGATCCACCAGGTAGGTGATGCCGCCGCTCGTGACGAGGATCTTGCGCTGAATCTCGCCGAGGAGGAGCGGACCTTTGTGATGCAGAACCTCGAGAATGCCGAACTCCGTCGTCGTCAGATCGTTCCGTGCGATGTCGGCGTCCACCTTGCTGCCCACGGCGGCATAGGCGCGAGCCAGTACAATCCAGAGCTTGAGTGAGACCGCTTGGTCGCCGTCATGCTGAGCGGCTCGCCTGATTGGTTTGGAAGTCTTGGTGATGTTCATCTTAGTACTAAGATAATTTAACCGGGTCGTCGCGCAAGGGGGCGTTCTATTGACGGGAGTAGCGAACGTTGTCGCCCCGAGGGAGCGGATCGGCCGCCGTTAGATGGGACATGGCCCGATGCGCGGCTGGTAGCCGTACTTCACGGTGACCGGCCCCTCCACCACCGTCTTGTGCTGGACGGTGTCGTCCACCGTCACCGTGACGGTAGCGGTCACGCCATCGAGCTGCCCACTGAAGCGCGCGGGAACCGTGGGCCCGAAGGCGACAGGGTAGGCACGCAGCATGTAGCTGCCCGCCACATCAAAGCTCCCATCCGCGGCGACCGTGATCCGACCGGAGACGTCGCCGTAGGTGCATCCGACGGTGAGATGCATCGCCATATCGCTCACGAGCATGCCGGCGTTGTCACCACCCCAGGTACCGAGCGCGAGCTTGCCGTCGAAGGGCGGTAGAGCAATGCCCGAGGAAGAGCAGGCGAACAGGGTGACGCTCGCTGCCGTGAGCGATAGCGCGGCGATGCGAACGGATCGTGGAAGAGTCATCGGGCGCACCTCGGGAGTCTGTATTGCACAACTCGGACGGACCGCCCTTCGTCACCGCGACACGACAAAACCCCGTCGTCACCGAGGTGAGGACGGGGCTCTACAATTGCTGGGATAGCCCCTCCTGGGATCGAACCAGGACTCTTCTGCTCCAGAGGCAGACGTGTTGCCAGTTACACCAAGGGGCTGCAAAAAACCGCCTATCGCTGTGCAGCACAGGCGGGACCCGTGTAAAATAGTAGGAGTAGGATGCTGCTTCAACCCCTTCCGTCCCCTCCGCTGGAGTTCTCCTGACCCCTCGCCCGCGTCTCGCACACCGTCGCATCATCTTCCGCGCACTCGGCTGGGCGCTTGCGGGCCTGCCATTGCTCGTCGTCGCCTGCCGAGAGAGCCTC
>DATCGM010000090.1:0-5887 GCA_036508915.1 Gemmatimonadaceae bacterium | reverse complement strand
GAACGGAGACACGCCAATCGCATCGTTCGTCTCGCCGGGGTACTTCGCCTCGATGGGCATGCGCCTCCTCGAGGGCCGCGACATCGAGAAGAACGATCGCGTGGGCTCCGAGCAGGTGGTCATCGTGAATTCCAATTTCGCGAAGACCGTATGACCCGGTGAGTCGGCGCTCGGGAAGTGTTTCATCCTTCAGAAACGAGACGATCCGTGCCGCCGCGTCGTCGGAGTCGTCTCGAACTCACACTACTCCCGCGTGATCGAGCGGCCGTCGATGCAGTTCTTCGTGCCGCTCGCGCAGGAAGGCGACGAGGGAAAGACGGGAATCGCGAGCGCCATGGAAATTCGTGCGGGTGACGGCCGCACGGCGGGCGTGGTAGGACAAGTCGAGCAGCTGCTTCGCGGCATGGCACAGAGCGGAATGCAGCCGTGGGTTCAAACCCTCGTCGAGCAGAATTCGCCCGAGAGGCGGCCCTGGCGGCTCGGCGCCGGACTCTTCGCGGCCGCCGGACTCCTCGCACTGCTCGTCGCCGCCGTCGGCATCTACGGCACCATCGCCTACACGTTCAGCCAGCGCAGGCAGGAGATCGGCGTTCGCATCGCCCTCGGCGCACAGGGTTCAAGCATCGTCACGCTCGTACTCAAGAGCAGCGTCATGATCGCCGCGATGGGCGTCGTAATTGGCACCGGCATCGCCGTCTGGGCTGGCCGGTTCGTAAAGCCGCTGCTCTACGACACCTCGCCGACCGATCCGCTCGTGCTCGGCGGCGTCGCGCTCGTGCTGCTCGCTGTCGCGGTGGCGGCGAGCCTCGTACCTGCGTTTCGCGCGAAGCGGGTGGATCCGATGGAGGCGCTTCGCGCCGAGTAAACCAACCGTCGCTCGTCGCTCGTTGCCCGGTCGCCACTCACCCGTCGTCCGTCGCCTAGCCTTATCGGTACTCCTCCATCAGCGCGTCCAGCGCCTTGCTCCCCGGGCACAGCGCCTCGAACGGCAGCTCGGCCAGCGGCTGCGCAACGGTGTGGTTCAGCGCGTGCATGTCCTGTCCCTTCTCATCGATGAAGAGAAGGCCGGTCGCGACTTCGCCGCGGGCCTGGCACGCGCGCACGTGCTCGTACGCGCCCTCGCGGTCGCGCGGGTCGTAGGCCTCGCCCGTCTCCCGGAAGCGCACGACACTGCCGTCGTGCATCGTGACCGACACCCGTCCGTCAGTCTTTTCCGGCGACGTGATCTCCTTTCGCAGCGGCACGAAATCGACGTCCGCCACCTCCACGTCGTGCTCGCGCGTGTACTTGTAGCTCTTGGTCGATCCCTCATGGTCGTTGAACGACACGCAGGGCGAGATCACGTCGATCAACGCGAACCCGTTGTGCCTCAGGCCGGCCTTGATGATGGGCTCCAGTTGCGGCTTGTCGCCCGAGAAGCTGCGCGCCACGAACGTCGCGCCGAGCGTCAGCGCGAGGAGCACGGGATCGATCGGCGGTTGCACGTTCGCCTCGCCCTTCTTCGAGGTCGAGCCCACGTCCGACGACGCCGAGAACTGTCCCTTGGTGAGCCCGTAGACGCCGTTGTTCTCCAGCACGTACAGCATGTTCACGTTGCGCCGGATCGCGTGGCAGAGCTGGCCCAGGCCGATCGAGAGCGAATCGCCGTCGCCCGAGATGCCGATGTATATGAGATCGCGGTTTGCCGCGTTCGCGCCGCTCGCGACGCTCGGCATGCGGCCGTGCACCGAGTTGAAGCCGTGCGACTGCCGCATGAAGTACGCCGTCGTCTTCGACGAGCACCCGATGCCGCTCATCTTCGCCGCGCGATGCGGCGGGATCTCGAGCTCCCAGAACGCCTGAATGATTGCCGCGGTCACCGAGTCGTGCCCGCACCCGGCGCACAGCGTGCTCATGCCGCCTTCGTAATCGCGCGTAGTCAGCCCCAGCGAATTCTTCTTCAGCCCGGGATGCCGAACTGGCGGCTTCGCAATCGACGTCATACACCGACTCTCTTTTTTTCGAGATGATTCATCACCGCGCTGACCACTACGTGTGCCGTCAGCGGGAGTCCGTCGTAGTCGAGCACCGGCCTCATATGGTCGCGCGGCACGTCGAGTTCGATCGCGAGCAGCGAGCGCATCTGCGCGTCGCGATTCTGCTCCACCACGAACACCGTCTCGTGCGCGTTGAGGAAATCCGCCACCGGCTGGTCGAAGGGGAAGCCGCGGATGCGCATGTAGTCCACGGCCACACCCTGCGCGCGGAGCACGTCCACCGCCTCGCGAATCGCGGCATGACAGCCGCCGAACCCCACGATCCCGATGTCGGCTCCCTTCTGCGTGTTCAGCTCCGGCGCGGGCACCGCCTTGGCCGCGTTCGCGAGCTTGCGTACGAGACGATCCATCACTTCCTGATATGCGGCCGAATCCTCGGTGTAATTGCCGAGCTTGTCGTGACCGGAACCGCGCGTGAAGTAGGACCCTTTCGCGCTCACGCCGGGAAGCGTGCGCGCCGCGATCCCGTCGCCGTCCGCGTCGACATAGCGTGAGAACCGCTTGAGCTTCTCCACCTCCTCGGCGTTCAGCACCTTCCCGCGATCGGGACGGAAGTCGTCGTCCCACTTGAGGCGCTTCACCATCCAGTCGTTCATGCCGATGTCGAGGTCGCTCACGACGAACACCGGCGTCTGGAAACGCTCGGCGAGGTCGAACGCCTTCACCGCGTCGTAGAAGCACTCCTCGGGATTCGCCGGGAAGAGCATGATGTGCTTGGTGTCGCCGTGCGACGCGTACGCGATCGACATCAGGTCGGCCTGCTGCGTGCGCGTCGGCATTCCCGTGGACGGGCCCGTCCGCTGCACGTCGAAGATGACCGCGGGCGTCTCCGTGTAGTACGCGAGGCCGATGAACTCTTGCATCAGCGAGATGCCCGGGCCCGCCGTGGACGTGAACGAACGCGCCCCCGCCCAGTTCGCGCCGATCACGATGCCCGCCGCCGAGAGCTCGTCCTCCGCCTGGATGATGCAGAACTTCTTCTCCTTCGTCACCGGGTCCACGCGGTACTGATTGCAGAACATCGTGAACGCTTCCATCAGCGACGTCGCGGGCGTGATCGGATACCACGCGCCGACCGTCGCACCCGCATAGACCGCGCCGAGCGCGGCCGCGGTGTTGCCGTCCATCAGGACGTAATCCGCGTTCGCGTTCATCGGCTCGAGGTGGAACGGCAGCGGACTCTGGAAATTCGCCTTCACGTAGTCGTAGCCGAGCCGGAGCGCTGTGAAGTTCGCATCGAGCAGCGCCTTCTTCTTGCTGAACTTCTCGTTCAGCGCCTGGTGGATCACGTCCATCTCGATCTCGAGGAGCGCCGCGAGTGCACCCACATAGGCGATGTTGCGCAGCAGCGTGCGGTCGCGATCACGCTGGAACGCCTCCACGCACATCTTGCCGAACGGAATCCCGAGCATGGTGATGTCGTCGCGCAGCAGCGACTCCTCGAGCGGCCACGACGAGTCGTAGAGCAGACAGCCGCCCGGCCGCACCGTCGCGATGTCCCGCTCGTAGGTGCCGGTGTTCAGCGCGACGACCAGGTCGATCTCCGGCGGACGCGCCGTGTAGCCGTCCTTGCTGACCCGGATCTCGTACCACGTCGGAAGCCCCTGGATGTTCGACGGGAAAATGTTCTTGCCCGAGACGGGGATCCCCATCCGGAAGATGCTCTGCATGAGGAGCGAGTTGGCGCTCGCGCTGCCGGTACCGTTGACGGTCGCGATCTTGAACGAAAAATCATTGACCGAAGATGGAGGATGGAAGATGGAAGGCGTGCTCATCGCGCACCTCCGCCGGCCACTTCCATCTTCGATCTTCCATCTTCCATCTTCGATCTTCTATCTTCCATCTTCGCAAACGCGTAGGGGATGACCAACTCGAACTTGCGCATATCCCAAGCTGCGGTCGGGCATCTTTCCGCGCAGAGCCCGCAGTGCAGGCAGACGTCCTCGTCCTTCACCATCACGCGCTTCGTCTGCGGCAGCGCGGCGGAGACGTAGATCTCCTGTGACGGGTTCACGGCCGGCGCGGAAAGTCTCGAGCGGAGATCGGCTTCGTCCCCCTCCTTCGCGATCGTGAGGCAGTTCACGGGACACACGTCGACGCACGCATCGCACTCGATGCAGAGGTTCGCCGTGAAGTGCGTCTCGATGTCGCAGTTGAGGCAGCGCGCCACTTCCCGCGCCGTCTGTTCAGGGGTGAAGCCGAGTTCGACCTCGACGCTCACCGCCGAGAACCGCTTCACGAGCTCCTCGTGCGTCATCTTCGCGCGCGGCGACGGATTGTAGTCGTTCGAGTAGCTCCACGCGTGCATGCCGACCTTGGCGCTGATCAGGTTCATGCCGGGCGCGAGCCGCTCTGTGACCGCGTTGCCTTCACAGTGATTGTGCATCGAGATGGCGGCCTGATGCCCGTGCTCCACGGCCCAGATGATGTTCTGCGGTCCCCACGCGGCGTCGCCGCCGAAGAAGACGCCCGCACGCGTACTCTGCAACGTGGTCTTGTCCACCGTGGGCATGTCGTGCTTGTCGAACTCGATGCCGATGTCGCGCTCGATCCACGGGAACGCGTTGTCCTGTCCGATCGCGAGGATCACAGCGTCGCACGGAATGATCACGGTGCCCGTAACCTCGCTCTTCTGCTTGCCGTTCGACTCGCTCCACTTCAGCTGCTCGAACTCCATGCCCACGAGCGTGCCGTTCTCGTAGACGAAGCGCTTGGGCGCGTGGTTCTCGACGATCGCGACCTGCTCCTCCTCGGCGTCCTCGAGTTCCCACGGTGACGCCTTGAAAAACTTCCGCGACCGCCGGGCGATGACTTTCACGTCCGTGGCGCCGAGCCGCTTCGACGTGCGGCAGCAGTCCATCGCGGTGTTGCCGACGCCGATGATCAGCACGCGCTTCCCGATCTTCTCGATGTGGCCGAAGTGCACGGAGCCGAGCCACTCGATGCCGATATGGATGACGTCCTTCGAGTTGCCGTCATGGCGGCCCGGGATGTCGAGCTCCTTTCCTTTCGGCGCGCCGCTGCCGATGAACACGGCGTCGTACTTCTCCGCGAGCAGCGACTTGAGGCTGCTGACGTTCGTGCCGTAACGGACGTCGACGCCCATCCGGATGACGTAGTCGGTTTCCTCGTCGAGGACGGAAGCCGGAAGCCGGAACGCCGGAATGTTGAAGCGCATCAAGCCGCCGGCCTGCTTGTATTTTTCGTAGATCACGACGTCGTAGCCGAGCGGCATCAGGTCGTTCGCAACCGTGAGCGATGCGGGCCCGGCGCCGATCAGCGCGACGCGCTTGCCGTTCTTGGTCGCGGGTGCGGTGGGGAGGCGATCGCTGACGTCGTCGCGAAGATCGGATGCGACGCGTTTGAGCCGGCAGATCGCGACCGGCTTTCCATCGACGCGACCGCGGCGGCACGCGGGCTCGCATGGCCTGTCGCACGTGCGCCCAAGAATTCCCGGAAAGACGTTCGACTCGCGGTTGAGCAGGTACGAGTCGGTGTATTGTCCCTGCGCGATGAGCCGCAGGTACTCCGGCACATTCGTGTGGGCCGGGCACGCCCATTGGCAGTCGACAACCTTATGGTAGTAACGGGGATCGGAAACATTGGTGGGCGGCAAGCGAAGACTCTCTCGGGAGCGGGGCTAGGGGCAGTTTGGCAGAGGGAATCGCAGATCGCAAGTTACTGCAGATCTGAGATGGGAGGGGCGAGTCTAGGGGCTGGTCTAGGGGCGAGTGGCGAGACCAGCGGGGAGTGGCCAGGGTGAGTGGGGAGTGGGAAGAAACGAGTGGGGAGTGGGGAGAAACGAGTGGGGAGTGGGGAGAAGGGCGACCGACAAATCGAGAAACGAGGAG
>DATCGM010000089.1:0-28655 GCA_036508915.1 Gemmatimonadaceae bacterium | reverse complement strand
GACGCTCCTCGCCCGTCGCTGGGTCCCGATATCTCCGCGTCGCCGGAAAGACCCACTGCCACGCCAGGTCGGATGCCCACGCCGGCGCTTTCCGATCCAGGGCCGTGGGCAACGCCACTCGTCCCGCGCCAGCGCGCAGATCCTGCGCGTGCAGGGCGCGCGCACGCTCCACCTGCCGCTCGAGCGCCACGCGCGCCACACCTGGAAGCATCGTCACCCGGTCCTTGCCGCCCTTGCCGCGCCGCACCCGAATCTCACCGCGCGCGAAATCGAGGTCCTTGACCCGCAACGTCAAACACTCCAACAGGCGAAGACCCGCACCATATAGAAGCAACCCGATGCGTTGCATCGGACCACGCAACGCCGCGAGCAGCGTGCGCACCTCGCCACGGCTCAACACTGCGGGGAGTCGCGTCGGCGACGTCGATCGCAACACGCGCCGCAGATCGCTCACGGGCCGATCCAGCACCTCACGATACAACAACAGGATCGCACTGAGTGCCTGCATCTGCGTCGAACTAGGGCACCCGCTGCTCGGCGGTGAGATACGTGAGGTACGCCACGATCTCCGCCTCCCCCAGTTCACTGGGATGACGCATGCCGTGATATCGGATATAGCGCATGATCCAACCCACGTATGCCTGCTCCGTACGCGGGCTCAGGTGTCGCGCACGCATGCGGCCTTTCACTTGATCGAGCAGTTCTCTCTGGGCGGCTCTCTGGGCGCTCACTACGTTCGCTCTCGGGGCGGCACACCGCCCTGGAGTGGTGTGCCGTACCCGAGAGGCGGCGCAGCCGCCGCCCCGAGAGCAAGGCGCGGAGCGCCGAACGCCCGCTGGCGGAGATTTTCCGCTAAATTGGGAACATGCGCACCTTTCCTCCCACGACAACCGTCTTCAACGACGGCTACATCGCCGAGACGTACGAGGCATACCGGCGTGATCCATCGTCGGTGGACGAGTCGTGGCGGCAATTCTTTCGCACCGCGGAGTCGCTCGCCGGCATGGCGGGCGGCGCACAGGCAGACGACCGGCTCCTCCGCAAGACTGCCGCGGCGGCGTCCCTCGTCCAAGCGATTCGCGAGTACGGCCACCTCGCCGTCCAGCTTGATCCGCTCGGGACGCCGCCGCCAAGCGCGCCGGAGCTGACGCCCGAGTTTCACGGCATGAAGGAAGAGGAGCTGGCCGATGTTCCGGCCTCCGCGCTCGGATACACCGAGGGCACGGCGGCCGACGTGGTGCAGCGTCTTCGCGAGGTGTACTGCAGCACGATCGCGCTGGAGTTCATCCACCTCGGCAGCGAGGACGAGCGCGCCTGGTTCAAGCAGAGCATGGAGGAGGGCACGATCACCCACCCCCTCACTCCCGACGAGAAGATCGCCGTGCTGCGGCGACTCACCGAGGTGGACGGGCTGGAACGGTTCCTCGAGCGCGCGTACAAGGGCTACAAGCGCTTCTCGATCGAAGGAAACGACGTCCTCGTTCCGATGCTCGACGAGACGATCGAGCGCAGCGCGGGAGGCGGCGCGCGCGAGGTCGTGATTGCGATGGCACACCGCGGCCGCATCAACGTGCTGGTGCACGTGATGGGGATGTCGTACGTCGAGATGTTCGGTGAGTTCGAGGGGCGTCAAGGCGACGCGAGCGCCTACAGCAGCACGGGCGACGTGAAGTATCACCTCGGTTTCACCAACGAGCGCCAGGTCGGCGACAAGAAGGTTTCGATCGAGCTCGTACCGAACCCGAGTCATCTCGAGATCGTGAATCCCATCATGTCCGGCATCGCGCGAGCGAAGCAGCGTGTGGCCGGCGCACCGGGCGGCCGCGACGAGCGCGTGGCGCTGCCACTGTGCATTCACGGCGACGCCGCCTTCCCGGGCGAAGGCGTCGTGCCGGAGACGTTCAATCTCTCACGGCTGCGCGGATATCACGTCGGCGGGACGATGCACCTGATCGTGAACAATCAGGTGGGCTTCACGACCGATCCGATCGACGCGCGCTCGACCCGATACGCGAGCGATCTGGCGAAGGGATTCGAAGTCCCGGTCATACATGTGAACGCCGACGACGCGGAGGCCTGTCTTATCGCGGTTCGGCTCGCGGTCGCGTATCGCGACAAGTTCGCCAAGGACGTGTTGATCGACGTCGTCGGCTATCGCCGCTGGGGCCACAACGAAACGGACGAACCGTTCTTCACGCAACCAAAGCTGTACGAGCTCATTCGCGCGCACCCGACACCGCGCGAAGTGTGGGCGGCGCGTCTCGTGCGCGAGCGCCTCATCACCGAAGCCGAGGTGAAGGCGATCGACACGGAGTTTGGCGAGAAGCTCGCCGCGCTCCACAGAGAGATGAAGGCGACGGTGCACCCCGAGGAGACGCACGCGCGGGGCACGAAGTCGCATCCGGTGATCGAGGATGTCGCTGATCCGGCGACCGGCGTTCCTGCCGGTGAGCTGGAGGCGCTCAACGAGCGGCTGCTGACCTGGCCCGCGGAGTTCAAGGGCCCCGCGAAGCTGATCAAGGTCATCGAGCGCCGTCGCGATGCACTGCACAAGGGCACAATCGATTGGGGTCATGCCGAGGCGCTTGCCTTTGGCTCGCTGCTCCTCGGCGGCGTCGGCGTGCGGTTGAGCGGGCAGGACTCCGAGCGCGGAACCTTTGCGCATCGCCACGCGGTGCTGCATGACGTGGAGAAAGGCGGAACGTACACACCGCTCGCCAACATTCCGTCGGCCACGGGCCGGTTCGAGATCTACAACAGTCCGCTCTCCGAGACGGCGGTGATGGGCTTCGAATACGGATTCAGCACGGCGACCCAGACGGACCTCGTGCTCTGGGAGGCGCAGTACGGCGACTTCGTGAATGTCGCGCAGCCGATCATCGATCAGTACATCTCGGCGGATCGCGCCAAGTGGGGGCAGTGGAGCGGACTCGTGCTGCTCCTGCCGCATGGCTACGAAGGCAGCGGCCCCGAGCACTCGAGCGCGCGTCTCGAGCGCTTCCTGCAGCTCTGCGCCGAAGGCAACATGTGCGTCGCGTATCCGAGCACGCCGGCGCAGTACTTCCACATCATCCGGCGCCAGGCGCTTCGCAGCGAGCGCCGTCCGCTCGTGCTGATGCAGCCAAAGAGCCTGTTGCGCCTGCCCGCCGCCGCGTCTGCCCTCGAGCAGCTCGCGTCCGGCTCGTTCCAGCCGGTGATCGACGATCCGTCCATCGGCGCGCGGGTCGATGACGTCCGCCGGCTCGTGCTGTGCACGGCGAAGATGTACTACGACCTGCGCGAGGCGAAGAGCGACACGGCGGATGTCGCGCTCGTGCGCGTAGACGAGCTCTATCCGTGGCCCGGTGCTCACGTCGCGGCCATCGTCGACCGATATCCGAATCTGGAAGACGTGGTCTGGGCGCAGGAAGAGCCGAAGAACATGGGCGCCTGGAGCTTCGTCGCGCCGCAACTGCGCGTCGCGACGGGGAACATGCTCACCATCCGCTACATCGGACGTCCGGAACGCGCGAGCCCGGCCGAGGGTTACTCGGAAGCGCACAAGGTGGAGCAGAAACGCATCGTCACCGAGGTGCTCACCCCCGCACCGTCGAGCGCGAAGCGAAAGACGACCAAGGTCTAACATGAAGCGTTCGTTTCATCAGCTCCTCGTTCTGGTTCTTGTTCTCGCCGCGCCGCGCCTCCTCACGTCTCAGGAGCGCGGCGCGACCGTGTTGGGTGAGGCGGTCGCCGGACTCGACGCCACCGCGCGCGTGCTCGTCATCGGCGCGCATCCCGACGACGAGGACACTCAGCTCATCACCTGGCTGGCGCGAGGCCGGCAGGTGGAGACGGGCTATCTCTCGCTCACGCGAGGCGACGGCGGACAGAATCTGATTGGCAACGAGCTGGGCGTGCAGCTTGGCATGATCCGCACGGAGGAGCTGCTCGCGGCGCGCCGTCTCGACGGCGGACGCCAGTTCTTCACGCGCGCCTACGACTTCGGCTTCTCCAAGACCGCTGAGGAGACGTACAAGCACTGGCCCAAGGACTCGATTCTCCGCGACGTGGTGACGGTCGTGCGCGCCTTCCGGCCGCAGATCATCGTCGCGGTATTCTCTGGCACCCCACGAGACGGGCACGGTCACCATCAGGTATCCGCGATCCTCGCGCGAGAAGTCTTCGATGCGGCGGCGGATACGGTCCGCTTTCCTTCGCGGATGACGCTGGGACTCGGCGCCTGGTCGCCGGCAAAGTTCTATCGTGCCTCGCGATTCGCGCCGGCCGAGGCGTCGGTCACCTTCAACGTCGGTGAACTGAGCGCGCTGCGCGGACGCACGTACGCGGAGATCGCGTCGGAAAGCCGGTCGCAGCATCTGTCTCAGGGATTCGGCAACTTGCAGCGGCGTGGAACGTCGCTGGACTATTTGAAGCTTGAAGTATCTCGCGTGAGCGAGCCGCTCAAGCGCGAGACGTCGCTCCTGCAAAACATCGCCGCGGACTGGTCGCGATTCGGCAACTCGGCACTGCCGGCGAACTCCTCCGGTGCCCGCGCGGCGCTCGATTCGCTGCCCGCCGCGATCGCTGCCGCACGTGCGGTGGAGAACCTCGCCGCACCCGCATCGATGGTTGCACCGCTCGCCCGCGTGTCGCGTCTCCTCACCGCGGTGCGTGACAAGCTGCCCTGCGCGCGCGGCGGGCTTGCCATCGGATGTGAAGGAGCACTCGGCGATCTCGCCATCTCGCTCGAGACCGCCGAGGCGCGCGCGCGCGCCGGACTGCTCGCGTCGGCGGGTGTGCTCGTGGAAGCGACCGCGCCGCGCGAGCTGCTGGCGGTGCGCGACACGCTGCCCGTCACCGTCTCCGTGTACAATCAGGGAAGTTCCGCGATAACGTTGGAAAGTGTGTCGGCGTGGACGATCGACGGATTCGGTCCGCGGTATAAGGATCAGACGCCGCGCGTGATACTTCCCGACAGCGCGGGCCGAGTGATCGTGCCGCTGGTCGCGGAAACCGCGAGCGTCCCCTGGTGGCTCGCCGCTGGCAAGCGCGGTGACATCTTCATGATGCCTGGCGTCGGAGCTACGGCGGCCGAAAACATCGCAATCGGCGAGGATCGCGTTGCCGATACGCATTCGCGTGCCGTTCTGCGCATCGCGGGTGTGCCGGTCACCGTGGACGCGGGGCCGGTCGTATACCGCTACGCCGATCCCGCGCGCGGCGAGCAGCGCCGGCCGGTGGCCGCCGTCCCCGGCATCAGCGTGTTGTTCGATGCGGAGGTCGAGTACGCGCGCGCCGACGTGCCGTTCGAGCGCACCTACAACGTTCACCTTCATAACGCCAGCGCGGCGGCGCGCAGTGTCACGGTCACGCTCGCCGCGCCCAGGCAGCTCAAGGTGGACTCGCTCGTGCGACGCGTGGTGATGGAGCCATTCAGTGACGCGGTTCTTGTCTTTCACGTGAAGGGATCGCTTCCGGCGGGGCGTCATCTCGTGAGTGCCACGGCGGAGAGTGGAGACGAGAAATTCATCTCCGGCTATGTTCCGCTGCACTACGACCACATCCGTCCGCTGCGGTTCTATCGCGCGGCCAGTGTCGAAGTCGAAGCGGTGGAAGCCAAGCTTCCGCCCAGGACGACGATCGCGTACATCCGCGGCGTGGGCGACAACGTCGCGACGATGCTCGGCCAGCTCGGCATGAAGGTGACGCTCGTTACTCCCGAGGAGCTCACCGATACGGATCTCTCGAAGTTCGGCGCGATCGTCGTCGGACCGCGTGCCTTTGCCGCGAGCCCGGCACTGGTGGCACAGGCGCGCCGCCTGCAGGACTTCGCGCGCGCTGGCGGAACGGTCGTCGTGCAGTACGGTCAGAACGAGATACAGACGCCGGGAATTCTTCCGTACCCGGTCACGCTAGGGCGTCCGGCCGCACGCGTGACCGATGAGACGGCACCCGTGACCGTGCTCGCGCCTGGCGCGAGCCTGCTCGCCAGCCCGAACAGGATCACGGAGAGCGACTTCCGCGACTGGGTGCAGGAACGCTCGACGTACATGCCGACGACAGCGGATCCGCACTACCAGCGCGTGTTCGAGATGCACGATCCGGGAGAGCCGCCGAACGAGAACGCGGTGCTCATCGCGCCGATCGGCAAGGGCGCGTACGTCTACAACACACTCGCGCTCTTCCGCCAGCTCCCGTCGGGCGTGCCCGGCGCGGCGCGGATCTTTCTCAATCTGATTGCCGCGGATGGAAAGGCACCGGCGTCGTCGCTGCCGAGGCCCTGATCGAAGGCGTTTTGAAAATGCGTCGTTTGTTGGCCAACGCGGATCTGTATGATCCGTATGATCCGTGATGAATTCGAACAACGCCCTTTTTTGAACGCAGTTCGTGTATCGTCGCGATTCCCACTCGCATATTGACGTCCATGTCCCAGCCCGAAGATGACGCGCCCGACACTGGCCGCTTCCGCCGCACACTCGTCCGCGTGATGAGCGTGCAGGTGGTCACGCTGCTTCTTCTCTGGCTCCTCCAGCATCGGTACTCTCGCTGATGCGCTCCATGCATCCGCTGAACTGGGTGGTCGTGGTCGCGTGGCTCGCGTACGTAGCGATCGACGGCCTGCGACGGGCACGCGGTACGAAGCGCATCGAGGGATACTTTCTCGCCGACCGCAACCTTCCCTGGTGGGCCGTGGGCCTCTCGGTGATGGCGACGCAGCTCTCCGCCGTCACGATGATCGGCACCACGGGGCAGGGTGCCGTTGACGGAATGCGTTTCGTGCAGTTCTACTTCGGACTGCCGCTCGCAATGGTCATCCTTGGCGTGACCATCGTGCCGTTCCTGCACCGCGCGAAGGTGTTCACGGCGTACGAGTTCCTCGAGCAGCGCTTCGACGCGAAAACGCGTTCGCTCACGGCGTTTCTCTTCCTGTTGTCGCGTGGGATGTCGTGCGGGACGATCCTCGCGGCGCCCGCCGTCGTCTTCTCGGCCATCTTCGGCTGGCCCCTCGGTTGGTGCGTCGTGCTGATGGGCGTGCCGACCGTGCTCTATACGATGATCGGCGGCGTGCAGGCGGTGACATGGGCGGACGTGAAGCAGATGGTGCTCATCGTCGTCGCGATCGTCGCGATGGTCACCGTGCTCCTCGTACGCATTCCCGTCTCGCCGGGCGACGCGCTGCATCTCGCCGGCGCGACGGGGCGACTTCGTGTCTTCGATTTCTCGTTCAGCCTGAAGAACACATATACGTTCTGGTCGGGCATCATTGGCGGAACGTTTCTTATGCTTTCCTATTTCGGCACCGACCAGAGCCAGGTGCAGCGCTACCTCACCGCGCGCTCGGTCGGTGAAGCGCGCAGCTCGCTCCTCATCAGCGCCTATTGGAAGATCCCACTCCAGGCGATGATCCTCCTTATCGGTGTGCTGGTGTTCGTGTTCTACCAGTTCGAGGCGCCGCCGCTCCTTTTCAATCCGGTGCAGGAGCGAAAGGTGCACGAGGCACAGCCTGGAGCGCTGGCGGATCTCCAGGCACGCTATGGCACCGCGGTCGCCGCACGTCTCGCCGCGGCGCGCGCCGTGTCCACCGCGCGCGGCGCGGGGGACAACGCGGCAACGTCAGCGACGGCGGACTTCCGCGCCCGCGACTCGGTCGTGACGTCTGTGCGCGCCGAGGCGCTCAAGCTTGTGGAGCGCACCACGGGGCAGCAGTCGAAGGATGTGAACTACATCATCCCGCGGTTCGTGGTCGAACAGTTGCCGATCGGGCTTGCGGGACTCTTCATCGCCGGCGTCCTGGCGGCTGCCATGTCGGCCATCGCCGCCGAGCTGAACTCGCTGGCGACATCGACGGTAATCGACTTCTACCGCCGGTGGTTCCGCAAAGAGGCGAGCGACGCGCACTTCCTTGCGGTGTCGAAGGGCGCGACTGCGTTCTGGGGTCTCTTCGCAATGGTCGTCGCGTCGTACGCGGCCACGCTTGGCTCGCTCATCGAAGTCGTGAACCGGTTCGGCTCGTTCTTCTACGGCTCCATCCTCGGCGTCTTCATGCTGGCGATGATTCCGTCCGCGCGGGCAATGGGCGCGTTCATCGGACTGATCGCGGGGATGAGCGCGGTAGCCGCGGTGAACTTTGGCGCGCCGCAGGTGGCATTTCTCTGGCACAACGTGGTTGGAGCGGTGACCGTTGTCGTCGTCGGCATGCTGGTGGGCGCGGTGAGCGGCGGCGGGCCCGCACCCACGATGACCGCATCTCAGCCGGTCGTTCAATAACGAGTACGTTCGAGAAAGCGTCGTCCGTCGTGAACACGGATCATGCGGATCAGACGGATCCACACGGAGTGTCAATCGGCATCGATCCGCTTGATCCACCAGATCCGCGATGGCTAAACGGAGCCGGCCGCCCGGGTCAGACTGTCCGACTGCCAGACATGGTTGCACCTTTCCACGATGGTCACCTCCGCCCTCCACAGCGCACCTGACGCCAATGGCGCCGAGCTAGCCCGCCTCGACGCCCTGCTCGAGGCGGTTCCGCTCGCGGTGGCCGTGTTCGACGGCGCACTGGCGCTGGTCGCGACGAATGCGCGCTACCGGAATCTCACCGGTCTCGACGTTGCGCAGGCGGTCGGGCGTTCGATCTACGATGCCTTCCCGAACGCGCTTGCCGATTTGACCGAGCAGGTGGACATCGCGGCGGGTGGCGTGCCAGTCGTTTCGGTGCGCGTGCCCTTCCAGCACCGTGGCGGCCGGCGTCTCGTCGAGGCGACGTTCGTCCCGCTCACCGACGCGCACGGGGGGCGCGGCGTTCTCTTTGCCGGCAGCGACGTCACCGAGCGCGAAGAGCTTCGTGAAGATCTCGCCCGCAACGTGGCACAGCTCGAGTCGATCTTCGATGTGCTTCCCGACTCGGTACGCGTAGTGGACGCCGACGGCGGTACCGTGCGCACGAACGCGCAGGCGCAGCAGGAGCACGCGCCGGCGCGACCTCAGACACTGCGTGAGCTGTGGCAGCTCGATCGTCCCCGTACGCTCACTGGAACGACACTATTCGTACATGAACATCCCACTGCCCGCGCGCTGCGTGGTGAACGCGTGCGAGGCGAGACGCTCGAGGTGCGGCGCGGGCCGGCCGGTCTCCCCGCCGTGATCGAGGTCAATTCGAACCCGCTCTACGACCCGCATCGCCGAGTGCGCGGCGCCGTGACCGTCGAGCGTGACGTCACCGAGCGCACTCGGTTGGAACAGCAGGTGCGCACCGAAGCCGACCGACTCGAGCGTATGGTGCAGGAGCGCACGCGGGAACTGCTGGCACTCCAGGAGACCGCGTCGCGCGATAGCAGGCTCGCCGCGGTGGGCCAGCTCGCCGCGGGCGTGATGCATGATGTGAACAACGCCCTCAATCCGATCATGGCGGCGGCGTACCTGCTCGAGATGAATGCCGAGAATCCAACCGCCGTGCGCGACTACGCGGTTCGCATCGCGCGCGCGGCCGAGACCGGCGCTGCGACGACAGCGCGCGTCGGGCGGTTCATTCGGCAGGATCCGCTACTCGGATCGCGCGAGGAGTCGGTGGACCTCTCGGTCATGGTGGACGAAGTCGTGGCGATGACGCGTCCGCTCTGGCAGGAGCGGGCGAAGGGGGGAATCGTCAAGCTCGAGCAGTCGCTCGCGCCGAGCGCAATGGTGCGCGGGATCGCTGGCGAGTTGCGCGAAGCGCTGCTCAACCTCGTCCAGAACGCGCTCGACGCGATGTCTGGCGGCGGCACGCTGCGCATCCGGACGACCGCCGAGGCGAATGAGATCAGCGTCGCCGTGAGCGATACGGGCATCGGCATGTCCGAGGAGGTGCGCGAGCGCGCGTTCGAGCCCTTCTTCACGACAAAGGGCGTGAACGGCACCGGATTGGGCCTCTCCGAGGTGTACGGCATCGCGCGCCGGCATCGCGGGCGGGCCGAGATCGACTCGGCGCCCGGCCAGGGGACGACGGTTCGCTTGATCTTTCCGCCGGGGGCCGTTCCACCCGCGCCAGTGGCCGAGCCGTCCAGGCGACCGCGTCAGGTGCGCCACATCCTGCTGGTCGAGGATCACCACGACAGCAGAGAGTTCATGCAGGCACTGCTGGAAAGTGATGGGCACGTAGTGCATTCCGTACGCAACGTGGAGGAGGCGCGCGAACGGCTCGAGGATGATAGCTTTGCAATCGACGTCATGGTCACAGACATCGGGTTGCCGGACGGAAGTGGTTGGGATCTCGTGGCATTCGCGCGCGACATCCGGCCATCGCTGCGCATCGGGGTGGTGACTGGGTGGGAGCCGCGAAACGAGCAGGATCCAGCGTGTGACTTCACGCTTCGGAAGCCTGTTGGCGCGGCCGATTTGCTCGCACAGATTGCGGGATACGTGTGACGCGATCAATATCTACGGTTTCCCATACACACACCCTCTCGGACTGCAATGCCTGAATCGGGCCCCATCCGCATTCTGATCGCCGAAGACGATGACGATGCGCGCGCGCTCCTCGTCGAACTGCTCAACACGATGGGCCATGTCGTCGTCGCCGAGGTGAGTGGCGGACGCGAAGCCATCGAGCGGGCGAAGGATGTCGTTCCGGACGTCGTGCTGCTCGACGTACACATGCCGGACGGCTCGGGCATCGAGGCCGCGGAGCAGATCGCGGCGCAGGTGCCAGGGGTCGCTGTCGTGCTCTTCAGCGGCGATGAATCCCTCGTGCTCTCGGAGCGCGAAGTCACCGCGACGTCCGCGATCGCCTTTCTCCCGAAGCCCACGCCGCCCCGCGTGCTCGATGCGACGCTGCGTCTTGCCGTCTCACGCGCGCGGGAGTTCGCCGTCGCCAAGCAGGACGCTCAGGCCGCACGCGGCGCGCTTGAGAATCGCAAGACGATCGAGCGGGCGAAGGGAATTCTGATGCGGCGTACGGGGTCGTCGGAGCAGGAGGCGTACCGGATCCTTCAGCGCACGTCGCAGGACCGGTCGGTTCCGATGGTGGAGATTGCGCGGGCGGTGCTGGCGAGCGAGCCGGGGTTGCAGGAGAATGCGAAAGACAACACCTGAAAGGTCCACGGCTCAGCCGTGAGTAGTTCCCTTCACACTGTCGACGCGACGGTGTCGGTCTTCGGTCTGACGTAACTCTCCATGCCCAGCCCGAGGTAGATGGTGAACACCACGAGCGACGCCGAGAGCAGGAAGGGCAGCGGCAGCGCCAGATCGAACAGGATTCCGAACACCACGGGAAAGATCACTCGCGCCGCCCCGCCGAACGTCTGCTGTACTCCCATGTACAGTCCGCGCTCCCGGCTCGGGATCACGTGCGATAGCATCGCCGTCACGCATGGAAAGGTGAACGCCGTGCCGAGCGGCAGCAGCGCCACCGCGAGCGCGAGAGGGAGATAAGGCAGCACCACCACCGCGCTCGCCGGAAGAAAGCCGCCGAGCATCGCGACGACTCGCGCCGGATCCGTAATCGGCTTGGTGAACGCCATCGCCGCGATGCCGATCGCGAGCAGGGTCGAGCCGAAGCGCGAAAGCCGAATCTCACCGAAGCGATCGACCATCTTGCCGAGAATGAGCGCGCGCGTCACCACGCTGATGATGCCGGTGTACGCGAAGAAAAAGCCGATCGTCTTTTCCGTGACGCCGAACCGCTTGGCGAGGTAGAGCGCCAGCATCGACATCACGCCCGAAAACGCACCCATGGCAATCGCGTAGATCCAGATCAGGCGCGACGCCGGCTCGGCGGAGTGGGTGACGACGTGCAGCACCGCGTCGCGCGAGCGGGAGCGCTGCGTTGGGTCGGCCTTGGACTGCGCCGCCTCTTGCATGTCGCGCGACTCGTCGAGGTATTTCCAGGCGAAGACGATGTTGCCGACGCACAGCGCCGCGGCGAACAGCCCCGGTCCCCGCGGGCCCCATGCGTGCGTGAGCGAG
This sequence comes from Gemmatimonadaceae bacterium, assembly GCA_036508915.1. Taxonomy (GTDB): domain Bacteria; phylum Gemmatimonadota; class Gemmatimonadetes; order Gemmatimonadales; family Gemmatimonadaceae; genus AG11. The sequence goes on along the minus strand of DATCGM010000089.1, from coordinate 16,736 downwards.
CCGAGCACCGGCCCGATTGCAACACCCGCGTTCGTCGCGGCGGAGAGCCAGCCCAGCGCCTTCGCACGCTCCCCAGGCTGCGTCGCGTCGGCGACGTAGGCCTGGATGACGCTCACCGTACCGCCGCCGGCGCCCTGCACGATGCGGCACAGGAAGAGGAAGAAGAGTGGATGCGGCAGCTCCAGCGCGTAGCCGAAGATGACGTACGCGATAGCCGACGCGGTCAGGCCAACGAGCAACGCCGGACGTCTGCCGTACGCGTCCGACATCCGGCCCCACATCGGCGCCGTGAGGAGCTGCGCGACAGCGAAGGAGCTGACGAGCAGCCCGACCATGAGTCCGCCCTGCCCGAGCGACTTGGCGTAGAAGGGCAGAAGCGGCAGCACCATCAACAGCCCCACCATGTCGATGAAGGCCGTGATCATGAGAATCCACAGCTTGCTGCCGCTGGACCTCATTGTGCGACGGGACCGAACGTCATTCCGTAGTGGTCTTGCCCAGTGCGGCGGGAGGAACCGCGCGTCCCACGATGCCGGCGAGGGCGACGATCGTGAGGACGTACGGGATCATCTCCACGAACTGGGATGGGATCGCTTGCGTTCCCTGGAGCTGGATCTGCAACGTCTCCGCCGCGGCAAAGAGCAGGCAGGCCAGGCCGGCGCGCATCGGATCCCACCGTCCGAAGATGATCGCGGCGAGGGCGATGAAGCCACGGCCCGCCGTCATGCCATCGGTGAACTGATGCTGATCGAGCGCGAGATACGCGCCGCCGAGTCCAGCGATCATTCCGCTCAGCGCGACGGCGAGATAGCGAACGCGCATGACGGGCACTCCCACCGATGCCGCCGCCGCCGGATGCTCGCCCACGGCACGCACGCGCAATCCAAACGGCGTGCGGTAGAGCACCAACGACACGATGGGGATGATGACCACGCCGATCCACACCAATGGATTGTGCGCGAGCGCGACGAACCCCGTACCGCTCCCTTTGACCTCGAAGCCCGGCACGCGCGGCGAGTTGGACGAGCTGTCGAAGATCAACCGCAGGAAAAACCGCGTCAGCCCGATAGCCAATAGATTGATCGCGATGCCGACGACGACCTGATCGGCCTTGAAGCGAATGGCGCTCGTGGCATACAGCATCGCGAGCAGTCCGCCACCGAGAATCGCGGCGACCACGCCGACCCACGGCGCCCCCGCGGCATAGCTCCCGACGGCCGCGCAGAAGGCTCCGCCGAGCATGTAGCCCTCGAGCGTCAGGCCGATCAACCCTGCACGTTCACTCAGAACGCCACCGGCCGCCGCGAGCAGATACGGAATGGCGATGCGTAGCGTCTGCGCGAGAAAGTCGAGCGCGTTCATGAGTCGGTTCTCCGGCGCACACCGCGAAGCAGCCGGCGCACCTCTGGAACGGAGGTGGCCACAGCGAGAATGACGACGGCCTGCAACACGTCGACCATCTGCTTGGGAACGAGCGCGTTCACGGCGAGTCCGCCCTGCGACAACGTGGCAAAAAGCAGCGCCGCCACCACGATGCCTACCGGATGATTGCGTCCCACCAGCGCGACGGCGATACCGAGGAAGCCGGCGCCAGTCGCGAATCCTTCCTCGTAGTAGTGCTTGTAGCCCAGCACGTAGTTCAGGCCACCGATTCCGGCGATCGCACCGGACGCCGCCAACGCGCGCCATGTCACGCTGGCCACGTTCACACCCGCATATTCGGCGGCGCGCGGCTGGAGTCCCACCGCGCGCAGCTCGAATCCTCGGCGCGTACGGAAGAGATACCAGCCAAGCGCGATTGCGGTGGCGACGCCCAGGAGAATCGTCGCGTTCGCCGCCGAGCCGTGAAACGACGAGAACATGTCGCCGAGACGTGGCAGTGCACCGCTCTTGATCTCGGGCGTGTGCAGCGTATCGGGCACATGCACCTTCGCGCTCGTGAGGTAGTTCAACAGCGCGAGCACGATGAAGTTGAGCATGATCGTCACGATCACCTCGTGCGCGCCGAACTTTGCTTTCAGCACACCAGGGACGGCGCCCACGACGCCACCGCCAGCGGCGGCGGCGAGGATATAGAGGGGAAGACAGAGCAGCGCCGGAATGCCCGCCGGCAACAGCAGCCCGACGAGCGCCGCGCAGAATCCGCCTGCCGCGAGCTGGCTCTCGGCGCCGATGTTGAACAGGCCGGCGCGCAGTCCCAGGCCCACGGCGAGCCCGGTAAAGACGAGCGTCGTCGCCTTGTAGAGCACCTGTCCGAAGCCGTACGCATTTCCCCAGGTACCCTCGAGGAGCAGCTTGTACACGGCGCCCGGCGACTGGCCGAAGGTCAGGATCAGCGCATCGCCGACGACGGCGGCGAGGAGCAGCGCGACGAGCGGTGGAAGCACCGCCTCTTCGATTATGGCGCGGCGGCTCACGCGGCGTGCTCCGCGCCCATCATGTACGGGCCGAGCGTGTCTGGCGAGGCTTCGGCGCGCGACATCACCGTGACGAAGCGTCCGCCGTACATCACGGCGACTCGATCGGCGAGCGCGAGCACTTCGGCCAGATCGGCGGAGACGAGCAGGATTGCCTTGCCCTGATCGCGGGCTTCACGCAACCGCGCGTGAATGAACTCGATCGCGCCGACGTCGACGCCGCGCGTGGGCTGCGCGGCGAGGAGCACCTTGAAGTCTCGCGACACCTCGCGCGCGACGACGACCTTCTGCTGGTTGCCGCCGGAGAGCACGCTGGCAGCAAGCGCGGGATCGGCCGGGCGGATGTCGTAGCGCCCTATCAGGTCACGGGCATTGCCCATGATGCGGGCTGAGTCCAGCGTCGCGCCACGCGTGAAGCGGTGCTGCTGTCCAAGAATGAGATTCTCGGCGATGCTGTAATCGAGCACGAGACCGCGCTCGTGGCGGTCTTCCGGAATGTGCGACAGTCCCGCATCGCCGCGCTCGCGTACCGAACACGGCATGAGGTCGCGGCCGGCGAGGGTGATCGTGCCGCGCGCGTCGCGGAGACCCGCGAGCGCTTCGATCAGCTCGGTCTGTCCGTTTCCTTCCACGCCGGCGATGCCGAGTATCTCGCCGGGCGCGATGCTGAAGCTCACGCCGTCGACGACGGCGGTGCGCCGCGCGCCGGTCACGGTGAGATCCTGCACCTCGAACAGCGGCGAGGCCGCGGACGCACTCGAGATCGTGCTCCCGGCGTAATCGGCGTCGAGGGCGAGGGCGACGTCGCGGCCGACCATGGCGCGCGCGATGGCCTGTGTCGTCGCTCCCGCGCTGGACATTCGCGCCACCGTCGCGCCCTGGCGCATCACGGTGATCGAATCGGACACCTCGATCACTTCGTCCAGCTTGTGCGTGATGAGCACGACCGTTCCGCCGGCGTCGCGAAGCGAGCGGAGCACTGCCCAGAGCTCGCGCACCTCGAACGGCGAGAGAACGGCGGTCGGCTCGTCGAGAATGAGAATCTTCGCGCCGCGATAGAGCGTCTTGAGGATCTCGACGCGCTGCGCCTCGCCGACCGAGAGATCGGCGACGAGACGGTTGGCGGGCACGGCGAGTCCGGTGCGGATGCTGAGATCGTGAACCGCCCGCTCCGCGGCGGCGCGGTCGAGCACGAGGCCCTTCGTGATCTCGGAACCGAGTATGACGTTCTCGGCGACGGTGAGCGTGGGCACGAGCATGAAGTGCTGATGCACCATGCCGACGCCGCTCGCGATCGCCTCCGACGTGGACCACCCGGTGACGTCGCTCCCGTTCACCTCTATGCTGCCAGCGTTCGGTGCGTAGAGTCCGCTGAGTATGCGCATCAGCGTGGACTTTCCCGCGCCGTTCTCGCCGACGAGGGCGTGGATCTCCCCCTGCGTGACCTCGAGATCGGCGCCGCGATTGGCCTGCACGGGCCCGAACGACTTCTCGATGCCGCGAAGATGAATAGCGAGCGGTGTCATTTGGTGCTTGGCACGGAGATTCGTCCGGATATGATCTCCTGCTTGAGCACTTCCACGCGGGCGCGTACGTCGGCTGGGATCATCTTCTCGTTGTTCTTGTCGTAGACGTAGCCGACGCCATCCTCAGCGAGACCGTACTGGTAGATCCCGCCCTTGAAGCGCTTCTCCTTTACACGCTTTATTGCGTCGAACACGGCGTTGTCGACGCGCTTCACCATGCTCGTGAGCACGTAGCCTGGCGCCTCTTTGTACTGATCCGCATCGACGCCGATCGCGAGCTTGCCCGTCTGGCGCGCTGCCTCGAACACGCCGAGGCCTGTCGACCCGGACGCGTGGAAAATGACGTTGACGCCCTGCTGGTACTGGCTGAGCGCGAGCTCCTTTCCCTTGCCCGGATTGCGGAACGCTTCAGGGGTGACGCCGGCGTACTGCGAGAGGACTTCGCAATCGGGGCACACTGACTTCACGCCGGCGATGTAGCCCATCTCGAATTTGTGAATGAGTGGGAAGTTCATCCCGCCCACGAAGCCCACCTTTTTCGACTTGCCGACGAGTGCCGCGATCGCGCCGACGAGGAAGGAGCCCTGTTCTTCTCGAAACTTGAGCGCGGCGAGATTACCTGGAGGCTGAATGACCTTGCCGTCCTTGTCCTGGGCGACCGAATAATCGACGCCGGCGAAGTTCGTGTTTGGATATTCCCTGGCGAGCTGCGTGAGATCGTCGGTGAAGATGAAGCCGACGCCGATCACGATGTCCATGCCTTCCGCCGCGAGCAGACGAAGGCCCGCCTCGCGGTCGGAGCCCTCGCCGGGCTCGATGAATCGTATCCGGACGCCGAGCTCCTTTTCGGCGCGTTCGGCACCAATGTAGGCGCCGTCGTTGAACGACTTGTCGCCCCGTCCGCCCATGTCGAACACGATGCCGACGTCGACCGCGTCGCCCGTGAGAGGCACGGCGGCACCGGACGGATGAACGAAGAGGAGGGCAACGTGGACGGCCAGAAGCACGGCCACGAGGATGAGCAGCTTCCGCATGATGCGGAAAAGTCGTTCCCGGGGCGGGGACGGGCAAGGAGAGTCGGACAGTCCGACTGTCAGACGATATACTTAAGGCATGCCCGACCGTCTCCGTGCCCGATTCCTCGTCGTCGGCAGTGGCGTCGCCGGCTTGCACGCGGCGTGGCGCGCGTCGCAGCATGGTGACGTACTCCTGCTCACGAAGCGGTCGCTGTTCGACAGTGCCACCGCCTACGCACAGGGGGGCATCGCCGCGGCACTCGGCGCCGGCGACTCACCGAAGCTGCACCGGCAGGACACGCTCGCGGCCGGCGCGGCGCTGTGCGATGCCGCCGCGGTTCAGGTGCTCGTGGAGGAGGGTCCGGCGCGCGTGCGCGAGTTGCAGACGGCCGGTGCCGAGTTCGATCTCGACCCCAAGGGGGAATTGCTCCTCGGTCTCGAGGCGGCACACTCGACCAATCGCATCGTGCACGCGCATGGCGACCAGACGGGCGCCGAGGTGGCGCGCACGCTCATCGCACGCGTGCGGAAGAGCAGGCGCATCACGGTGCTGGAGCGCGCTCGCGTACTCGACCTCATCGTCCATCGGGGCGCATGCATTGGCGTGCGCGCGAGCGTGGCGGGGAAGGCGGTAGAGATCATCGCCGACGCCTCGGTGCTCGCCACGGGCGGCTGCGGCCAGGTGTACCGGTACACGACGAATCCTGTCGTCGCCACGGGCGATGGATACGCCATCGCGCATCGTGCCGGCGTCACCCTCGCCGACATGGAGTTCGTGCAGTTTCACCCGACCGCACTCGATACGCCGGAGAACCCGCTCGCGCTGATCAGCGAGGCGGTGCGTGGTGAAGGAGCCATCCTCGTGAATGAGCGAGGCGTGCGGTTCATGGAGAAGGTGCACGCAAAGGCCGAACTCGCACCGCGCGACATTGTGGCGCGGGCGATCTTCCGCGAGCAGAAGCGCCACAAGGTGTACCTCGACGCACGCAAGCTGGGGCGTGGCTTCGCGAAGCGCTTCCCGGGCATCTTCGCGCTCTGCGCCGCGCGAGGCATCGATCCTCGCAAGGACCTGATCCCGGTGACCCCTGCCGCCCACTACATGATGGGTGGCGTCGTCACCGACCTGAATGGCCGCTCGAGCATGCCGCGCCTGTACGCCGTTGGGGAGGTCGCGCGAACGGGCGTGCACGGTGCGAACCGGCTGGCGTCGAACTCGCTGCTCGAGGGGCTCGTGTTCGCCGAGCGAGTGGCCCGCGACATCGTCGGCGCGGCGCCGCTGAAGCAACTTCCTGCCGTGAAGCGATGGGCGGTGCCCCTGCTGCTGGATCGCGGTGCGGCGCAGGTGGCTGCCGACCGGGTACGAGCGGTCATGTGGCTACACGCCGGCATTTCACGCACGGCGAAGGGGCTGCGCACGGCGACGGTGGAACTGGCGGAAATCGAGGAGCGGCTGCCTCAGGGTGCGACGGAGGAGCTCAACCTCGTGCAGACGGCGCAGCTCATCGTCGAAGGGGCAATGCGGCGCAAGGAATCGCGCGGCGGACACTATCGCAGCGACTTTCCACGTGCCAAGAGTACGTGGCGAGGGCGGCACATCGAACTATGACGGACGAATGCCTGACGCATCTCAACTGCTGCCAGAACAGGTGACATGAACATCCTCGTCGCCGAAGACGACAAAATGCTCTCGAAGATGATGTGCGCCATTCTGCAGGAAGGCGGGCACATCAGCGTTCCGGCGTACGATTCGATTCAGGCGCTGATGTACGCCATGCGGCAGCCGCTGGATCTCGTGCTGCTCGACATCAACATGCCGGGCGGCACGGGGGTCGGCGTCCTGAAAAAGCTCAAGGCATCGTCGAAGACGTCGTTCGTGCCGGTGGTGGTGATCAGCGGCAGCATGGATCCCGATGTGCCCGCGCAGGTACTCGAGCTTGGCGCCGCGAAGTTTCTGTCGAAGCCGTTGGATCCGGAGGTATTGCTGAAGGCGGTGTGGGAGGCGGTGCGGTAGTCCCGCTCACCCGCACTGCCGGCCGCCCGCGTCCGGCTCACGCCGCGTCTGGCCTCCGATTATGTTCCGGCGATGGGAACGAGCGACGTAGCGGTCCGCCCCCGTGAGGAGCTGATCGCCCAGCTACAGGACGAGATCAAGGCGCTCGCCCGCGAGCAGAATGCCGTTATTCTCGCGCACAACTACGAGCGGGCTGAAGTGCAGGACGTCGCGGATTACGTCGGCGACTCGCTCGGGCTCTCACGCGAGGCCGCCAAAACGGACGCCGACGTCATTGTCTTCTGTGGCGTGCACTTCATGGCCGAGACCGCCGCGGTGCTCTCGCCCCAGAAGACCGTCCTGCTTCCCGATCTCGCCGCCGGATGCTCGCTCGCGTCGATGATCGACGCCGAGCAGCTGCGCGCGTGGAAGGCTGAGCATCCTGGCGCCGTCGTCGTGTCGTACGTGAACACGACAGCCGAGGTGAAGGCGGAGAGCGATTACTGCTGCACGTCGGGCAACGCGCTCGAGGTCGTGAACGCGATTCCCGCCGACACCGAAATTCTCTTCTGTCCGGACATGTTCCTCGGCGCGCACGTCAAGCGGTTGAGCGGGCGCGACAACATCCACATCTGGATGGGCGAGTGTCACGTGCACGCCGGCATCGATCCGGAGGACATTCGCCTGCAGCGCTCGCTGCATCCGGAGGCGGAGTTTCTGATTCATCCCGAGTGCGGCTGCTCCACGAGTGTGCTCGAAGCGATGTCGGCAGGCGATGTGGATCCGGAAGGCGTGCAGATTCTCTCGACCGAAGGAATGATCAGGCGTCCTGCGATCTCCGATGCGGACGAGTTCATCGTCGCGACGGAAGTCGGCATCCTGTATCGCTTGCGCCGGGAAAATCCAGCCAAGCGCTTCTTTGCGGCAAACGACCGTGCATCCTGCGCGTACATGAAGGTCACGACGCTGCCGAAGGTGAAGCGCGCGCTCGAGCGGCTCGAGCATCGTATCACGGTGCCCGCACCGATCGCCGATCGGGCGCGACTCGCGATCGAGCGAATGATCGCGATCGGCGGCCAGCACCCGCTGAGTCCCGTTCCTGAAACGACGGTCGACCCGGGTGAATAGCGCGCGCAGAAGCACACCGCGCACGATCACACCGCTCAGTACGCCGGCGGTGGGCAGCGTGGGGATGCTCCGCTTTCCGTACTCGCAGGCCGAGCTGCATGCGCTCGTGAAGAGCGCGCTCGACGAGGATGGCGCGTTCAACGACTTGACGACGATCGCGACCGTCGTTTCGGATCGGCATGCACGCGGCAGACTGGTCGCGCGCGCGCCAGGGGTGCTCTGCGGCATTCCTCTCGCGCTCGAGACGTTTCGTACGCTCGATCCGAAAGTCACCATACGCGTGGACTGCGAAGATGGCGCGCGCCTGGAGCCAGGCGATTCGGTGCTCTACCTGTCGGGGCATGCGCGCGCGCTGCTCACGGCAGAGCGCGTCGCGCTCAACTTCATGCAGCGTCTCTCGGGTGTGGCGTCGGCCACGGCGCGGTACGTCGACGCCGTGCGTGGCACGCACGCCAAGATTCTCGACACGCGCAAGACGACGCCGGGCTGGCGCCTGCTCGAGAAGTACGCCGTGCGCGCCGGCGGTGGCACGAACCATCGGCTCAACCTCTCGACCGCGGTGCTGATCAAGGACAACCACCTCGCGTCCGTGGACGGCGACGTCGGGCTCGCGGTGCATCGCGCCCGCGATCTCGCGCCGCCCGGTACGAAGGTGGAAGTCGAGTGCGAACGCATCGAACAGGTGCAGGCGGCGCTCGAGGCGCGGGCTGACATCATCATGCTCGACAACATGTCCACCGCGCAGATGAAGGAGTGCGTGGAGCTCGTTGCCGGCCGAGCGCTGACCGAGGCCTCGGGTGGCGTGAATCTCGATTCCGTGCGTGCGATCGCGGAGACCGGTGTCGACTGGATATCGGTCGGCGCGCTCACGCATTCGGCGCCCGCGCTCGATCTTGCGCTCGACTTCGAGTAGACACGCGAAGGTTCAACCTTCGTCTGTGGGGCTAGTCTTGGCGGAACGAATTCTCGTGCGCATGGAGTGGTCGTGACGAATGACTGATGCAAGGACCCTTGTCGAGCGCGTCCTCTGCGTTCCCCTCCTCTCCAAGGTCGCTGGCGCCAATCTGCTCATCGTCGTCTCCGCGCTGATCGGAGTTGCCGTCGAGCGCCGACTGAGCATCCCCGGCAGCGTCGTATCGATTCTCGGCATCGCGCTCGGCGCGAGCTTGATCGTCAATCTCGTCCTCATCTATGTCGCGCTGCGTCCGCTGTCCGATCTCGAGTCCACCGCGACGCGTGTCATCGCGGGGGACATGGAGGCGCGTGTCCCGGCGAGCGTACTCGCCGACCGCGACATGGTGCGAGTCGGCACGACGTTCAACGTGCTGCTCGACCGGCTGACGGAAGATCGCGCGCTCGAGCGACGGCTCGCCGCTCAGGTGATCAGCGCGCAGGACGAGGAACGTGCCCGCGTCGCGCGCGAGCTGCATGACTCCACGGCGCAGATTCTCACCGCGGTGATGCTGCAGCTCGGTGCCGCGGCGCGCGAGAGCACCTCTGCTGCGCTGGATGCACGCATCGCGATCCTGCGCGAGCTCGCCGCGGAAGCGCTCGAGGAGGTGCGATTTCTCTCGCACACGATGCATCCCCGCGTGCTCGACGACCTGGGTCTCGTCGCGGCGCTCGAGTGGCTGGCTCGGCAGGCGCGGGTGCAGGAGACCCTCGACGTTCAGGTGGAGACGACGGAATTCGATCCGCCGATCCCGGCGTCACTCGCGGCTGCACTGTACCGTGTGGCTCAGGAAGCGTTGCGAAATGTTGCACGTCATGCCGACGCGAAGCGCGTCGCGGTGCGGCTTCGCCGCGAAGGATCATCAGCGGTGCTCGAGATCGAGGATGACGGACAAGGGTTCGATGTCGCGCTGGCCGAGACGCGCCGGCCGGGCATGGGATTGTTCTCGATGCGCGAGCGAATCGGACTCGTGAATGGTCGTCTCACTGTGAACAGCGCACCGCGACGCGGCACGCGAGTCGTGGCTACTGTACCATTGACGAACTGACGAGGATGAAGCTGATGACGATACCGAGTCCCGCTCGCTGACGACATCCAGCGAGTCCGCGCGCACCGCCGGAAACAGTGCCGCCCTGCACGCGCTCTTCGCGCTGGTGTTGGGGCTGGCGCTGGGCATTGCTGTCTCGGCTTCTGCTTCTGCCCCAGCGGTGCGCGTGGTGGGATGGCTGGAGCCGTTCGGCACGCTGTGGGTGAACGCCATTCGCATGACGGTAATTCCGCTCATCGTCGCGTCACTCGTCGTCGCGGTTTCGGGAACCGCGCCCCGCACGGTCGGACGATTGGGTACACGGGCGCTCGTCGTGTTTTTCATTCTGCTGTCGGCATGCGCCGCGATGACCGCGATCGCCGCGCCACTGCTGTTTGAGCATCTCACGATCGATCCGGCCGCGGCGCAGTCAATTCGCGCGGGCGTCGCGCCCGTACAGCGCCCCGAGATGCCCAACTTCACCAGCTGGGTCGTCAGCCTCGTGCCTGTGAATCCGATCAAGTCCGCGGCCGACGGAGCGATGCTGCCGCTGGTTGTCTTTACGCTCGCATTCGGGCTCGCATTGGGCCGCCGTGCGAGTGCCGTGCGAACGCCTGTCGTGGATGTCTTTGCCGGCATCGCCGAGGCGATGACACTGCTCGTGCGATGGGTGCTGTCACTCGCGCCGATCGGCGTGTTCGCGCTTGCGCTCTCGTTGGCTACCAAGCTGGGAACGAGCGTGGTCGGCGCCGTGGGATTCTACATCCTCGTGCACGCAGGCCTGCTGCTCATGGCCGTGCTGCTGCTCTATCTGGTCGTCGTACTCGTTGCCCGAATGCCGTTGAGGCAGTTCGTGCGCGGCGCGCTGCCCGCGCAGATCGTGGCGGTCACGACGCGATCATCGATGGCCGCGCTGCCGGCAATGCTGACGTCTGCCGAGGAGACGCTCTTGCTGCCACGCACCGTGACGAGTTTTGCACTACCGCTCGCCACGTCTGTCTTCCGTTTCAATTCAGCGGTGAGTTGGGTCGTGGTCGCTCTGTTCTCCGCAAAGCTCTACGGTGTCGATCTCGTTGCGCCGCAGATCGCGACGATCGCTGTCAGTTCTGTGCTCATGAGCTTCAGCGTGCCGGGCATCCCGAGTGGTTCGCTGTTCGTCATCGCGCCATTTCTCACGGGTGTCGGAATTCCGGCGGAAGCGATTGGCGTTCTGATTGCGATCGACTTGCTGCCGGATGTGTTCAAGACGCTCGCGAACGTGACGGCGCACATGGCCGCGGTAACGGTGCTGGGGCGATTGGAGCCGGCTGGACTAGCTCCAACGGGGACATGACCTTTTCTCCCAGCGACCACCCAACTGAAGTCGGACTGATCGGCTTCGGCCTGGGCGGAGCGACCTTTCACGCGCCGTTCATCTCATCCACGCCCGGACTGCGTCTGGCAGCGGTGATGACGAGCGACCTCACACGTCGCCGCATTGTGGAGCAGAACTACCCCGACGCGCGCGTCGTCGGCAACGTCGACGCACTGCTCGCGCTCGATCCGAATCTCGATCTCATCGCCATCAGCTCGCCGAATGCCTCGCACTATCCGCTCGCGCATGCGGCACTCGAAGCGGGGAAGCACGTAGTGGTGGACAAGCCGTTCGCCGGAACCTCGGCGCAAGCACGCGAGCTCGGTGCACTCGCGGCGCGCGTCGGGAAGCTTGCCATGCCATTTCAAAATCGCCGGTGGGACGGGGACTTCCTCACTCTGCAGCGACTGATCCGCGACGGCGCGCTTGGCGACGTCTTCCGGTTCGAATCCCGCTTCGACCGCTGGCGACCGACGCCGAAGCCCGGCTGGTGCAGACCCGATGCGCGCGCGCGCGCCGAGAACATCGTGCACGACATCGCCACACATCTGGTCGATCAGGCACTCGTGCTGTTCGGTCCGGTGACACGTGTGTACGCCGAGCTCACTCGACGTCATCCGGATGTCGTGACCTTCGACGACGCATTCGTCGCCCTCACGCATGCGAGCGGCGTGAGCTCGCACCTGTACATGAGTGCCATGGCCGGGCAACCGGGTCCGCGCATGAGTGTGTTCGGGTCGCGCGCCGCCTACATGAAGCATGGGCTCGACGTGCAGGAGGATGCGCTGCGCGCCGGCATGCGCCCGGGCGACGCGGCATATGGCGAGGACCCGCCCGATCGCTGGGGAACGCTCGGCGGACCCGGCGTCAGCGAGCGAGTGCCGACTGTTGCGGGCGCCTATCCGGAGTTTTACAAGGGCGTCGCTCGCGCCATTCGCGAGGGCGCTCCGCTTCCGGTTCCCGTTGCCGACGTCGTCGCCGGGCTCGAGATCATCGAAGCCGCGTTTCTGTCTGATGAGCGAAAGAAGGTGGTGTCGCTCTGACACTCACGGCTCGTCAGTCAGCTCGACCTTGCGGGCGAAGTCATACAACGTCAGCCGACGCAGGAGGTAGTACGACGTCCAGTAGTTCCTGAGAGCCTGCACGTTCGCGACCACCGCCGCGTCTTTCTCACCCTGCGCGAGGTACAGCGCGTCATTGGTAATCTTGCCGATGATGTAGCGATTGCGTGCGACTTCGAACTGCTTGCCGGCAACAGTATCGGCTTTTGCGGCGAGAAGAACGTTGCGCTGCGCCTGTTGAAGTCCGAGCGCCGAGAACCGTGCGTCTTCCACGAGCTGATCGTGCCGCATCTTGTTGTTCGCGGCGGCGCGCTCCGCGTTTGCCGTTGCCTCCTGCACGTCAGCCTTGCCCGCACCCCACTGAAGCATGGGAAGGTTCACGCCGACGGTCAGCGTTTGTGCGCCGAGAGGGCTTTGATACGCCGGCCCAAAGGTCGCAGCGGTCTGATTGAAGCCGGCACTCGCCTGCACGGTGGCGTTGAAGCGGTTGTTCGCCCTGGCCTGGGCGATACCACGCCGGGTCACGGTGTTGTCGAGCTCACTCTGCTGTGTCGCACTCGAGTTTTTGAGGGCCTCACGCACGGCGACGTCCGGATCGGCGTCAACGATGGGTATGGAGTCCGGTGTGACGATCGTGAGCGGCTGCCCCTCGGGATACGATGTCTGCCGGCGAAGCGCCGCTTCCGCACGGTCGCGCGCGAGGCGGGCATCATCAACGGCGGCGCGCGCGCGCAGGAGCGCAAGCTCGCTCTTCAACAGATCGTTCTCGCCGATCTTGCCGACCTCGTACCGGCCCTTGTTGAGCGTGTACAGTGTGTCGTTCACCGCTGCATTGAACGTGGCATTCGCGAGCGCCATTTGCTGCGTGTACAGATTGAAGAACGCGTCCGCGGTGTTTCGGGCCACGTCCTCGCGGGCTTCGAGATACCCGCGCTCCGCCACCTGCGCGTTGAGCGACTGCACCCGCTCGTCCCACACGAGCGCATTGGGCTTGAACAGATCCTGTTGCAGGCTCACGACGATCGGCGACGTCTGATAGAGCGTCGTGCTATTGTCGCCGAAGTGATCGAGGCGCGATATCTGTGAACCCACCTGGATCGTTCCACCGGTGAGCGGAAGACGCTGGCTGAACCCGAGCGTGACCGAGGATTGGTTTTGTGCCTGTCCGATGAACTGCGTCGAGCCATCCGGCAGCGTGATCGCGTTGATGCCGTGATTGAGATTCGCCGCGTTTCCCTGGAGGAAAAGCTGCGGCAGCAGCCGCGCGTTGAAGGCGTTGTCGCGGTAGTGCGCGGCGTCGCGTGAGCTGCGCGCCATTTGCGCGAGCGGACCCTGCTGCTGCGCCATCCGAATGGCGTCCTGAAGAGTCAGCGCCTGCCGGGACGCGGCTTGCGGGTGGGCGACGACGGGGAGGAATAGCGCGACGAACAGGAGGGAGCGACGCATGGAAACCTTCATGTAATTCGTGATCATTCCCGGACTCGCCTACTCGTAGCGCAAGCACACGATGGGGTCCTGCTTTGCCGCATTCCTTGCCGGCATGATGCCGAACACCAGCCCCACGGCCACCGACACGCCGAAGGCCACGACCACGGACGTGAAGGATACGATCGTGTGGATTTTCGCGATGTGCTCGATGACCGAGGCAAGGATGCACCCGATGATGATACCGGCGATGCCACCGGCGAGACTGATCATCACCGCCTCACTGAGGAATTGCGCGAGCACGTCCTTCTGGGTCGCGCCCATCGCGCGGCGAACGCCGATCTCCTTGATGCGCTCGAGAATCGACGCGAGCATGATGTTCATGATGCCGATGCCCCCGACGATCAGCGAGATGGACGCGATGGAGCCCAGCACCACATTGAAAATCGCCTTGGTGTTCTGCTCCTGCTTGAGCAGCATTTCGGGCACGTTGATCTCGAAATCGGTGACGTCATTGTGCCGACGCTGGAGCATGCGGCGCACGACGTCGGCGACGGCGGTGACGTCGCTCGATTTCGCGACCTGAACGATCACCTTGTCGAGCTGGTGATAGTTGCGCTTCTCGGCGCGCTGATCGTCGGTCTGCGTCGAGTCGTTCGAGTTGTCGTCTCGCGCGGCGAGCTCCATTTCCGCCTGCGTCACCTCACCGCGATTGCGAAAGCGCAGCAGCATGGTCGGCAGGGGAACGTAGACGTCCATGTTCGCGTCGCGAATACCGAGACGCTTCGCCGTTTCGGACGAGACCGTGCGATCCTCGAGCACGCCGACGACGGTCAGCCACTGCGTACCGACCTTGATGGTGCGTCCGATGGGATTTTCAGTCGTGAAGAAGCGCGACTTCACACCCTGGCCGATGATCGTCACCGGAGCGGCCCGGCTGAAGTGCGTGTCCGTGAACAGCTTGCCCTCGCCGAGATGCAGGTTCATCACGTCGAAGTAGCTCGAGTCCACGCCCACGATCTTGCCCGAGCGGTGGTGTCCCTCGCGTGTGATGACGCTGTTGACGACCACCTCGCTGCTCGTCGCGGACACGGCCGGAAGCGTACGCTTGATGGCCTGGGCGTCGAGGTAGCTCAGACCGGGAGTGAACTTCTTCGACTGTTTCTTTCCGTCGTCCTTTTCGACCTTGCCTTCTTTCTGCTCGACGATCGGCGTGATCACGATGTTGTTCGCGCCCAGCAGCTTCATCTGCGCCAGAATCTCCTGTTCCGCGCCATTGCCGATCGCGAGCATGGCGATCACGGACGCCACGCCGAACAGGATGCCGAGCGAGGTGAGGCTTGCGCGCAGCTTGTTGTGCACCACGGCCTCCGCCGCGATGCCGCTGCTGAATACGATGTGCGCTGCGAGGGCGCGGGCGCGCGAGACCGGCGGCGCGCCCGACTCTTCCGGGACAGCGGTCACCGTCAGCTCTTCGCTTTTGCGGCCGGCGTCGGCGGCGCGGCAGGTGACGGCGCTTTCACGACCGGGCCGGGCGTCTTTGCCGCGGGCATCTTGACGCTCTTCGCTGTGTCGCCCCCCGCGGTCGGCGCTGTCACCGGCTTGAGGCCGTCGATCTTCGACGTCTTGATGCCCGTCTTGTCGGTGGGCGGTGTGAGCAACACGTGGTCATCCTTCGTGACACCCCTTCGCACGATGATCTCGTTGTCGTTCGACGTGCCGGTCTCGATCATCTGCTTCGCCACGCGATTGCCGTCCTTCTTGTAGACGTATTGGTAGCCGGCCTCGTTCACGACCGCCTCGAGCGGAATGGACATCACGTTCGGTATGGACGCCGTCTCGATCTCGTTCGAGGTCGTCATGCCAGGGCGCAACGTGGTGTCGGCTCTGGTCACCTCGATCTTCACCTCAAAAACCTTCGAGTCCTGATTCGGCTTCTGCTCACCGACATTGGCGATCTGCGTCACCGTCCCATGAAGCTTTTTGGTCGGGTCGGCGTCGAGGGCGATCTGCACCTTCTGGCCAACCGCGATCTTCCGGACGTCCACTTCGTTGATGTACGTCTGCGACTCCATCTGCGTGAGGTCGGGAAGTGTGGCGACCGTGTTGTCCCATGCACTCCACTGGGATCCGACGCCCTTCTTCTTGCCGTTCCACTCGCGGACGTAGATCACCATGCCCGGCGCGGGCGCCTTCACGGTGAAGCTGCCCAATACTTCCTGAATGTTCTTGAGGTTGTTCTGCTGGCGGCCGAGATCGGCGCCCACCGACGACATTTTGGCGACGGCCTGCTTCGTCTTCGTGTCGAGATTGCGCTTTGACTGCGCCAATGCGCGGTCGGCCTTCTCGTAATCAATCTCGGCCTGGCGCTTGATGGTCGGCGCCTCGTACTTCGCCTGCTCCTTGAGCAGCTTCTTTTCTTCGAGCACGTACTCGGCGGTCCGTACGTCCTCGCGAGACTGGGCCAGATTGAGCGTTGAATCGAGTTGTGCCGTCGTGAACTCCGCCTGTGCCTTCTGCAGGTCGAGCGTCACGGCGGTGAGGCGCGTGGCGACCGGTGCCTTGTCCAGCTCGGCGATCACGTCTCCTTCCTTCACCAGCGAACCTTCGGGAACGATCGACGCGATCTTGGTCTGGTAGACCTGGACGTCCCGCGCCCCGGCCGGTCCCGTGACCTCCACGAACTTGCGCGCGCGCAACTCGCCGGTCGTCGTGACCACGACCTTGAAATTTCCGAACTTGACCGGCGCCATGAGCGACGCCTCGGCCGCCGACGCAGCGGATGGCCATTTGTACCAGGCGGCGACGACGACGACAAGGACGGCGATCAGGATCGGGAG
>DATCGM010000088.1:0-6774 GCA_036508915.1 Gemmatimonadaceae bacterium | reverse complement strand
CCGCGCGTACGCCGTAGGGAACACGCATCGGCACCTGAAGGAAATGACGGCGACACTGTCGGCGTTTGGCGTCGATGACGTCGACCTCGTGTTCACGCCGCATCTGCTGCCCGTCGTGCGCGGAATTCTCTCGACGATCATTGTGCCGGTCGTCGCCGAGCTGATCGACGCGACCGAACCGTTTCGTATGGCATATCCGAACGAGCCGTTCGTGGAAGTCGTGCGCGAGCAGCCGAGATTGAGCGACGTCGTGCACCGTAACGTGGTGCGGATGACGGCGACGATGATCGCCGGCACGCGCACTCCGACGATGCTGGTGACCTCGGCGATCGACAACCTGATGAAAGGCGCCGCGGGACAGGCCGTACAGAATGCCAACCTGATGTGTGGCATGGACGAGTGCGTGGGGCTGCCCGCATGACGCGTAAGCGCATGACGCGTAAGCGCATGACGCGAGTGATCAAGGTTGGCGGGCGACCACAGCTCGATCCATCGCTCACGAGCGCGCTCGCGGCGGCGCATCGCTCGGCACCGGGGTCGCTCGTCGTCGTGCATGGGGGCGGCGATGAAGTGACGACGCTGCAGCGCCTGTACGGCGTCATCTCGGAGTTCAAGGGCGGACGCCGAGTCACGAGCGTGCTCGATCTCGAGATCATTCGCATGGCGCTCTCTGGTTCCGCGAACAAGCGGCTCGTCAGTGCGCTCGTCACGATGGAGGTGCCGGCGGTGGGACTGTCGGGCGAAGACGCCGCATTGCTGTCGGCGACACCGCTGGATCCGGAGCAGTTCGGATTCGTGGGCGTGCCTTCGCAGGTGAATGTGGGGCTGCTGATGCATCTGCTCGCGGGTGGATATCTGCCGGTTCTCTCACCGGTGAGCCGATGCACGGACCCATCCGAAGGAGTCACGCTCAACGTGAATAGCGACGACGCGGCCGCTGCCATTGCCGTTGCGATCGAAGCGGACGAGCTCCTGCTCGTGTCCGACGTCGCGGGTGTTCTGAAAGATGGCACATCCATCGTCTCGCTTGCGCCCGAGGACGCACAGCGCCTCATCGACGACGGAACTGCACAGGGTGGAATGGCGGCGAAGCTACAGGCGGCAATCGTGGCGCTGGAAGGTGGAGTGAAGCGGGTGAGGATCTCTGACATTGCCGCGATCGAACAGCTCGAGCGCGGGACCGTGTTGACACGAGTAGGGAGTGTATGCGCATGACGGCACCAGCACTGAAGCCGATGAATGACTCCGCTGTGCGGGAAGCGCAGCCTGCCAGCGCCGGACTGCCGGCGCCCTTCGAGAGCGCCATACTCGGCACCTACAAGCGCGCGCCGGTGGAATTCGTGCGCGGCAGCGGCGTGCATCTCTACGACGCGGAGGGGAAAGCCTACCTCGATTTCGTAAGCGGAATTGCCGTGAATGCGCTCGGCTACGACGATGTGCAGCTCAAGGCCGCCATGCATGCCGCCGTGGATGGGCTGATCCATACGTCGAATCTCTACAGCACGTCACCCGGAGAGCGGCTGGCCGCGGCACTCGTGGCGAGATCGTTCGCGGACAAGGTGTTCTTCTGCAATTCGGGCGCGGAAGCGAATGAGGGCGCGTTCAAGTTTGCGCGCCGATGGGCGCGAACCCTCGGCGATGCGAAGCACGAGATCGTCGCGCTGCGCGGTGCATTCCATGGCCGTCTCTTCGGTACACTTGCGGCAACGGATCGTCCGGCGTATCGGCTGCCGTTCCGTCCACTCACGCCGGGCGTGTCGATCTTCGAGCGCGATCTCGCCGAGCTCGATGCCGCGCTGAGCGAGGATACGGTCGCGGCGTTGATCGTGGAGCCGGTGCAGGGCGAGGGCGGAGTGCGCGTGCTCGATCCCGGGTTCCTGCGCGAGCTGCGCACCGTGACGGCGTCGCGGAACATCGCGCTCATCTTCGATGAGATTCAGTGCGGTCTCGGGCGCACGGGGACGCTCTTCGCCTACGAGCAGACGGGCATCGTGCCGGACATGGTGACGCTGGCGAAGCCGCTCGCGGGCGGCCTGCCCATGGGCGCGATCCTCATGACGGAACGAATCGCGAACACGATCAAGCCCGGCGATCACGGCACGACCTTCGGCGGCGGGCCCTTCGTCGCATCGGTCGCGCTGCACGTGTTCGACCGCCTCTCGGATCCGGCGCTCCTGAAGCACGTGCGCGAAACGGGCGCATGGTTGGGAACGCAGTTACACGAGATCGCTCAGCGTACCAGCCGTATTCGCCAGATTCGCGGAGCGGGGTTCATGTGGGGGGTGGACGTGATGGGAACGGCGGCGCACGTCGTGAGCGAAGCCCTTGGCCGTGGGCTGCTGGTCTGCTCGGCCGGCGACTACACGGTTCGTCTGATTCCTCCGCTCGTGTCGACACAGGACGAACTCCTGCGCGGTCTGCAGATTCTCGAGGAGGTCCTCTAGATGGCGCCTGATCTACGCCTGTGTCGTGCCCGTGCGCAGGATGCGGCGGCGATCTCGCGCCTGAACAACACGTTCGCCAGCGAAGGTCAGATGCTGACGCGGACGCCCGAGATGATCTCGCTGGCGATCGACGATTACGTCGTCGTGCAGAACACCGCGGGCGAGCTGCTCGCATGTGGCGCGCTCAAGGAGTACTCACTGAGTGTGGCGGAGGTCGCGGCGATTGCTGTGTCGAAGGACGCGCACGGCAAGGGGCTCGGACGCGCGATCGTGAGCGCGGTGGAAGACCTGGCGCGCAAGCGCGGGATCTACGACGTGTTCGCGCTCACGCTGCAGCCGGAGTTCTTCGCGGCGATTGGATATCTGCGCGTCGATCGCGCGCGATATCCGGAGAAGCTTCGGCGTGACTGCCTCGGATGTGCACGGCGCTTCGCCTGTAACGAGATCTGTTTCGCGAAGAATCTGACGCTCGAGGAGATCGTTCGCGCCGCGTGAGCGCACGCCGGCATGGAAGGTGCGGGGACGCGATATAGATTCCTCGCATGCCATCGATGCGCCGCTTCGCCGTACTCGCCGCCGCTCTGAGCCCTCTCGTCTTCCCCGCGGCGCGGCTCGCGGCGCAGTCGCGCGCTGCCGTGTTGGCGGACCGCCCGACGCTCGTCGTCTTTCTGACGATCGATCAGATGCGCTCCGACTACGTCGATCGCTGGGCGCCGCAGCTCACTGGCGGGCTCGCCAGGCTCGGGCAGCACGGCGCCTTCTTCACGAACGCCTTTCAGGATCACGCGAACACCGAGACGGCACCTGGCCATTCCGTCACGATGTCGGGACGCTTTCCCCGCTCGACCGGCATCGTGAGCAACACGACCGGCGTGCTGGACCCGCAGGCGCCGTTGCTCACCTCGCGCGATGCCCCAGCATCTCCCTATCGATTCCGTGGGTCGGTGCTCATCGATTGGATGCGCATCAAAGATCCCAGGTCGCGCGCACTTTCGGTCTCGCGCAAGGATCGCGGCGCCATTCTCCCAATGGGTCGCGCGAAACAGAATGTCTTCTGGTACGCGACGTCGAATGGCGAGTTCACGACGAGCCGCTATTACGGCGACACGCTTCCGGACTGGATCCGGCGCATCAATGCACGGCGCACACCGCAGAAGTTGGCCGGCCGGACGTGGAACCTGCTTCTCCCGGCGAGCGCGTACACCGAGCCAGACAGCGAGCCGATCGAGAACGCCGGCAAGGACTACACCTTCCCGCACGTCCTGCCCGCCGACACCGCGCGCGCGGCGAGCGAGTTGCCGTACACGCCGTGGATGGACGAGCTGACACTTGCGACTGCACTCGAAGGGCTGGAAGCGCTCTCGATCGGTGCGGGCTCATCGACCGATGTTCTCGCGGTCTCGCTCTCCGCGACCGACTATATCGGTCACCGCTATGGTCCGGATTCGCGCGAGCAACACGACAACATCCTCAGACTCGATCGCGCACTCGGTACCTTCATCGATTCGCTCTATAAGCTGCGTGATTCGAGCACGATCGTCTTCGCGCTCACGGCGGACCACGGCGTGACGTCCTTTCCGGAGCTCGTCGCACAGCGCGCCGGCCGCCCCGCCCCGCCGCGGTACGACGTGAAGCCTGCCGTCGCGGACCTGCGTGCGGCGCTGCGTGCCGCGGGGGTCGACACGACCGCGATTTCGCTTGACGGAGCAGCCGTCTACGTGAACAGGAACATGTTCGCGAAGACGAAGGCCGATGCAGACGCGATTCTCGCACGGCTCGCCGCAAAGCTTCGCGCAACTCCGGGAATCGCGCGCGCGGATCTCGTGCGCGACCTCGCGAAGCGGGACACCATTCATGACGCGGTCTCTCGGCGCTGGGTGCACATGATTCCGCTCGATACACCAATCGAGCTCGTGTTCACGCCGGTGGAGGGCGCGTACCCCAAGGACGCGAAGGTCGCGGAGCACGGCGTGCCCTACGACAACGACGCACATGTTCCGGTGATCTTTTACGGCCCGTGGTTCAAGGCGGGACGCTACACGGAGCGCGCGCTCGTGGCCGACATGGCTCCGACGCTTGCACGCGTCGTCGGCGTGCCGCCAACCGAACGCCTGGACGGCCGGGTGCTCGAGAAGGCGATCGTTGCACGCCCGCGCCCATAGCGTGATGGTCGAGCGCCGCGACATGGGATTCTCCGGCCTTGAGCAGGCATTCGACGAGGTGCGCTTCGGCGCCTCGCGAACGCTCAATCTGCGCCCCTCGCTTCCCACGGGCAGCGAAGCCGCGCAGCGGGTAGAGAACTGGCTGCGGCAACATCAGGTACTGAAGTCGGGCGAGGTGCTCATCATCACGGGTCGCGGCAACAACAGCGAGGGTGGCGTCTCGGTCGTGCGCGAAGCCAGCATGCGCGTCTTTCACGAGCTGCGCCGCAAGGGAGTCATCACAACCTTTACTGAGCACACCGCGGGGTCATTCGTCGTGGCGTTGGCGCCAATGTCGGCGATGCTCGACGCCGGGAAACGGCGCCGCGAGCAGACCCCGTTTCCGCCACCGGCCTCGCCGCCCACCCTCGCGACCCTCGACGAGGAAACACGGCAGCTCCTTCGCGCTCTCGCCGAACGCTCGCTCGACGCGCTCGGCATACGGGAGCGCGGCCCATTTCTGGAAGGTGAGATGCTGCGGCTGTTCGGCTCGCTCGCGGCGACGGTGAGTAAAGAAGCGGATCGCGAACTAGGGCTGCGCGTGGCGATCGCCGCGGCGATGAGCGATTACGACTGAGATGGACGAATAGCTCCAGTTCGCGCTGAGCATCTCCTCTCACGCCGCGACCATCCACAGCGCACATTGAGCGCGCATTGCATTTCGTCGCCCCCCACTCCTCCGGTCCAATAATGTCGCACGATCATCATCTCGCTCGCGCCGCCTGCGCGACGATCGCGCTTTCTCTGGTAGCAGTCCTTCCACTCGGCGCACAGGCCTCACTGCCCGGCTACGCCGCCGGCAGCGCCGCAGCCGAGCGCACACTGGAAGATCAGGCGATCGCCCGCCCCGACCCGGCGCGAGCACGCGCGCACTCCAAGGCACTCTCCATCGAGACGCATGTCGCGGGGACGGCGGCGCAGGCGCGTACGCGCGACTACGTGATCGCGCAGATGAAGGCGATGGGGCTGGAGACGGAAGTGCGCCGGTACGATGTGTTCATTCCGCACGCGACAGCGGTGCAGCTCTGGCGTGCGTCGCCACGCCCGAAGCAGCTCTCGCTCGCCGAGCCGCCGGTCGCCGGTGATCCGACGTCGAAGCTGGCGCAGTACCTCACGGTGAATGGCCACAGCGGCGTCGGTGATGTTAAGGGCGACATCATCTACGTGAATTATGGACTGATCGAGGACTATGCTCAGCTCGATTCACTCGGCATCTCCGTGAAGGGCAGGATTGCCGTGGCGCGCTACGGCCGGTCCTTCCGCGGCATCAAGGCGCGCGAGGCGGAGAAGCACGGCGCGACGGCGCTGCTCATCTACAGCGACCCGCAGCAAGACGGCTACGTGAACGGCGATGTGTTTCCGAAGGGCCCGATGCGCAACAGAGACGGCGTGCAGCGAGGCAGCGTGTTCAACGGTGCCGGCGATCCCGCGACCCCGGGATACGCCAGTGTCGCCGGTGCGCCGCGGCTCACGGAGGATCAGATGACGATCCCGCACATCCCGGTCGTGCCGATCTCGTATGGCAACGCCAGCGAGCTGCTCGACGGGCTGGGCGGCAAGGAAGTCCCGCGGGACTGGCAGGGCGGACTGCCCTTTCGCTATCACGTCGGCCCGGGACCGATCACGGCGCGAGTCAAAGTGGCGGACGACCGTGCGACGCATGGCACGAAGCCCATCTTCGACACCTTCGGTATCGTGCGTGGCAGCGAATTTCCCGACGAGATCGTGATGGTCGGCGGACATCGCGATGGATGGGGACCGGGTGCGGCAGACAATGTCAGCGGCACGGTGAGCGTGTTGGAGGCAGCACGCGCCGTCGCCGACGCGATCAAGGCGGGGCATCGTCCCAAACGCACGATCGTGTTCGCGACGTGGGACGCCGAGGAGTGGGGGCTGATGGGCTCCTCTGAATACGTGGAGGACGACTCGCTGCGACTCATGCGCGGCGGCGTGGCGTATCTCAATCAGGACGTCGCGGCGCAGGGCGTTCGCTTTGGCGGCGGCGGTTCACCGTCATTGCGTGCGACGCTGCGAGATGTGGCACGCACCGTGCCCGATCCGAACGGGAAGGGCAGTGTATACGCGGAATGGCGGCGGGCGAGCGCGGTTGCGGATACCACCGAGCCGGC
>DATCGM010000087.1:0-16007 GCA_036508915.1 Gemmatimonadaceae bacterium | reverse complement strand
GATCGCGACAGGCATCGCCGATACCGCGTTTCCACATGGCGGCAAGATCTCTCGTTCGGTTTTTGCGGACAAACTGGCAGCGGAGTTTTCCGTCGAGGCCTTCATCTTCGTTGACGTACGGCTTGCCAGTACCCGGGTTCAACAGGAGCCAGGGGAATGGTGTGGTCTCGTGTCCTCCGAGCTGAAGAAGAAACGGCCAGACCACGGTTCGGTAATACGCGAGAAACCAGCTAGGCAGGAATAGCCCCCGAAACGCGAATGGATGACGTCGATGATTCTTGCGATCTGTGTGGCGCAGGATGAAGCGCATTTCGACATCGAAATCCGCAGGCAAGTGAATCCCGATGCGCAACGTGCCGGGCTCGCCAAGGCGGAGGCCGGCCGAGAGCAGGATTCCGTGGAACATCGTCACGACGACGCGGATTCGTTCGTCGTGGCCCAACTCTTCTGCCTTCGCGCTGCGCTCGCGGACCGTTTCCAAGAGGTACTCCTGAACGCGCGTGTACACCGACACCGGGGCCTGCGCGACAACCTCGGCGAGATCCTTGATGGTGTTTCCGCTACCGAGCGGAGAATCGTCGGTGCGCGCCTTCGTCAGGTTTGCGCAAGTCTTCTGTGCGTATCGATACGATTCGAACAGAGCACGTTCGACTATCGTGCGATCGGCCGCGAGTTCATGTTCTGCGTAGTCGAGCACGGTCGCACCGGCGCGCTTTTGCATGGCCACTGTGACGCTACGCGCGTGTAATGAACGGACGTACAATGCCTCAGCCAACAGGCCGCCGGCGTAGAGGACGTGATGCAGTCCCTCCGATGCGCGGTGCGACACGCCTTTGCCGACGCGATCACTCCACTCCGAGCGAATGCGCTTCGAGAGGAGTTGGAAGAGTTCGCCGAACACTCGTTCGGGTTCAAGTTCCCCTGGCGCGAGGCCCATCAGCTGAATGGCAACGCCCGCGTACGCGCGAATAACGGCGAAGCGACTCGCGAACGTCGCCGGTGTCAGGTAACGCTGCGGCGGGCGGATCGGGAACTCATCTGCGCGGGCCAACAGATCGTCTTCGCTGTCACAGGAAAAGGCCTGGTACCATTCGAGGAACGGCTGCCACGAATCCGGAAGGCCGGCCTTGCGTAGCAACTCGAGCAATGCGGGCAGACGCCTGTTGGCGCCGGTGACCGCGCTGTCGTTGAGATACGGAATCGCCGGCGTGTGCCGCGTCGCCACGAGCGCCGTCAGGATAGGATGCCACGCGGTGCGCTCCCATGCGCCAGCTTCACGCCTTGCGCGCGTCCGCAGGGTCTTCACGATCCGATATTCTCGTGATCGCAACGGTGACTTCAACAAGGCAATCGCGCTGCGGACATCTTCCTTTTTCACGTCACCGATCTCCGCGCGACCGAGATCGTCGCGCAGCACCGCCGACAGCCTCAGCAGCCCGCTCCTTAGTTCGAGCACGTGTTGAGCGGTCGACCCGGCCGACGCCACGGGAAAGGCAGCGTCGATGGCTCGGAGGTAGCTATCGGTCGGTCGTCTCTCCGGGAAATACAGCACAAACACATCGTGTTCGAGTCCGTGGGTGATCGCGGCCCGCAGCGCAGAGGCGAGATTCTGTGCCGATTTCTTTTCGATGTCGCCGCGCAGGAGCGCATCCGTGAGGAGTCGGGACGGCAGGCCGTGCAGTGCGCGATCCGTCACAGCGCTCGCGCCGCTGAGGATTTCAGGCGTTCTCGCGTGCCTCGGCAAAGCGAGCAGGGATCGCGTCGCCGCCAAGGCCGCGCTCTTGGCCGTTGATGCGGCATCGGACGCGAGGTACGCCTCGAGCACTGTTTGCAGCGTCGATGGCTGGAATGCGGGCCGCGATGACGTCAGATCAAATGCGATCGGTGTTCTGCCTTTGCCGGCCGCCCCGCTCACCTCCATGCGAATCCAGCCCTCGTCGACGCACGACATGAGTTGCTCATAGAGGTTCATGTCTATTTCAGTCGCGGTGGTCCACGGGGCGGCTTCACGGATCAGCGTGGTGGTGTCCAGCGTCTTCTCTTCGATGTAGAGTGCCTTGAGTGCCAGGGGCAGTGACAAGACGAATGTCGCGCGCTTCTGGCCCATCTGATTGCTCGGAGCGGGAATTGCCGCGAGCGCGAGGCGGAACGGATTTTTTTTGTTCGACATTGCGAAGTCTCCGGTATCGGACTTCGCCTGCTGCGCGCGCGCCGCTAACCAAGTTTGTGCATCAAGATGGGAATGTGCGGAAGGCGGCTTCGAGTCCCGCCGCGGTGGCTCAAGTGCACATCCCTCCGAGAGTTGCGGTGATTCCGCCGGAATCACGGGAATGAATCGGCGCTCTGATGCCGGCGGGGAGACCGCGAATTCTTTCCCATCTTGATTTTCTAACTCGTTAACTGGCACGGACTTGTCGACAGCGGGGCGACAAGACGCTGTCGTGTCGATTCCCATCTTGGGGGCCTTCTTTTTGTGTGCCATTAGCGCCATCCCTCCGGCCAACTCTTCTTCGGCCAAGGTTCATGCGCAGGGCACGAGCTGAGATACGCTGCGGCCGTTCGTGGGTCGAGCACTTGTCGCGCGAAGATCACGTCGCCACCGAGTGGTCGTGGCCACCCGAGGTCGCGGCGGTATTTCGGATCTGCGAGGCGCCGCGCAAGCTGTCGTGCCGTGAGGCCGAGATGAAGCGCTGCCTCTGCCATCGTCGCGCTGTGACTCACGCGCTGCAGTTCAGCCGGCAGTCCAAGTTCTTCAGCTTTAATTTCACAACGCGCCCGGAGGTCAGCACGAATCGAGTCGCTGAGTCCGGACGCGTATGTGTTGAGTAGCGCAGCAATCCGCTTCGAGACGCTGATCGAGCGACCCGGTCTCCGCGGGCCTGGTGACTTGCTCAGCGCAGCGACGATCGCCTGAATGAGTTGCGCGATCGCTGATGCGTCGTTCGGCTCGAGAGCGAGGCGCTGGACTGCGCGACGAATGGGGAGATTCGCGCTCGAACTACGGATGAACTTTGCGCTTCGCCGAGAGGGCTTGTCCTCTAACGGGTCCTCTGGACCTGTCTGGACCTGAGAGGTACTCCCCGCCTGGACCTGAACGGGAGTTTTGGTATCCCGTTCATCCCGCAAGTCGCTGCCAGCACTGCTACTTGAGGACGCTTCCTCTTGCAAATCGTGCTTGGGAAGCTGGCATTCTACCAACTGAATTACGCCCGCAGTGCCGACTCACGCCGACGCCCCAAGTATATCCCTGCGTAAAGGCCTCTACAAGCGTGCCTCGCCAGAACGGTTCAACGGCGGTGGCAGTCTGATCAAGCAAACGGTGAACGAGATCACGAGGTCCGTCGTCGCAGCGCCCATCTTGCGCGTGTGGCCAGCGCTCCTGGCGACGTACGAGCAGCTCGGCATCCGACCCACGGTGTCCGATCGTGCGGCAGGACTCTATGGAAATCGCTCCTTCGTGTTTCCCGCGCGTCTTCGCGAGACGAGCACATCGGCGATCACGTGTGAGTCCACCGGAGCGCTCAAGGCGTTTGTGCATTCTGAGATCGCGCGGCAGCTTCGCTAGCCATCGCGGAAGCAAACCGCAATGAAAGCACAACGCCCGCCGAGGAAGCCCAGGCGAGCGCATTGGAGACTGTTGAATGACAACGACTTACGTAGAGCCACAGGTCGGAATTGAACCGACGACCGCTCGATTACGAATCGAGTGCTCTACCCCTGAGCTACTGTGGCGACATACGAACGACATGCCCTGACGCGGACTCGAACCGCGACGCCTTTCGGCACAGCCTCCTCAAGACTGCGTGTCTACCAGTTTCACCACCAGGGCCCTTGAAGCCAGTCTGACCCTCAGACGGGATGACAGTCTGACAGGACCACAACGACAACAACAACGCTTCCATCGAACCACCTACGCCGTCTCGTCAGACTGTCCTACGGTCTGACCGTCCGACCAGGTGTTAAGCGGGGCCGACGGGGCTCGAACCCGCAACCTCTCGAGTGACAGTCGAGTGCTCTAACCAGTTGAGCTACGGCCCCTCACACAATCGGGGCTCGCGTGACGCACCGTGCCGCCGTCACCGATTCCGATCTACTGCACCAAACACGACACCCATCTCGTTCGGGCTACCGTCGTCCTGTCAGACAGTCCGACTGTCTGACAGTCCGACCGCAGTATAGCCCGTACGGGAGTCGAACCCGTCTCTGCACCGTGAAAGGGTGCCGTCCTGAACCGATAGACGAACGGGCCACATTCCAAAATAGCGGTAACGGGATTCGAACCCGTGTTCCAGCCTTGAGAGGGCCGTGTCCTAGTCCCCTAGACGATACCGCCGTTCGCCCTGCGTACCGCAACTTCTCAAACGCCAACAGGCCCGGGGGGACTCGAACCCACAACCGCCGGTTTTGGAGACCGGTGCTCTACCAATTGAGCTACGGACCTAAACCGCCGAGCATCGCATCCGGCGTGGCACCGAATGTCCTGCCCTCCGCTGAACGAGGGGTGGCTGACGGGAATTGAACCCGCAACCCCCGGTGCCACAGACCGGTGCTCTAACCAATTGAGCTACAGCCACCATGGTCCCGCCGCCCTGCGCGGGTCTCTCCGCCGCCAAAGCCGCAGAGAGCTTTGATTGTAACCAGCCGAACACTGCTTATCAACTGCCACGCGCGTGACGCCGCGCGCCCGTGTGACTACTTCGCGCGCTCGATGTATTCGCCCGTGCCCGGATTGACGCGAATCTTGTCACCGGTCGCCACGAACTCCGGCACGTTCACCGTTACTCCGTTCTCCAGCTTCGCCGGCTTGCTCGACGCCGTCTTCGTCGCCGTCTTCATGACGGGATTGGTCTCGACGATCGTGAGCGTCATCGAATTCGGCAGGCGCACCCCGATTGGCTTTCCGTCGAAGAACTCGGCCTGGATCTTCATGCCGGGCTGCATCCACGGGGCGTTGTCGCCGAGTGCCTCTTCATTCATCTCGATCTGGTCGTAGTTCGAGGAGTTCATGAAGTGGTACGTGCCGCCCGCGTCGTACATGTACTCGAGCTCGTGCGTCTCCATGAACGCCGGCTCGATGGTGTCGGCGGCACGGAAGCGATGATCGAAGCTATTGCCGTTCTTCAGGCTCTTCAGCTTGGCTTGCACCATCGCGCGCAGGTTGCCCGGCGTGTGGTGGCGGAACTCGACAACACGAACCGGCTCGCCTTCAAAGACGATGACCATGCCGCGGCGGAGTTGTGTGGCGGGAACTGCCATGGAGAGACCTATGCCAAAATGAACGTAAAGTGGGACAGCCTAGAAGCTTAGCCGTTATCCGCCTAACTGGCAATGGGACGGCTGTTCGGCCCGCTCGCGGAGCGCCGATGCGGGCCGAAAAGCGCAGTTCAAGGCTTCAGCAACGGCTCCAACGTGCGCCACACATTCTCCGTCACCTTGCGCTCCCCTTCAAGATTCGGGTGCATGCCATCCCCCTGGTTCAGGGCCGCCCGCCCCGCTACGCCATCCAGCAAGAAAGGCATCAGCGTCACGCCATGCACTTTCGCCAGCACGGGAAACATCGCGTGGAATGCGCGAGTATACTCCGCACCAAGGTTCGTCGGCGCCTCCATCTGCACCAGCACGACGCGCGCTTCGGGCCGCTCCTTCGCGATGCGCGTCAGAATCTGCCCGATGGTCGCCTTCGTCGCGTCAACCGACTGACCGCGCAACCCATCGTTTGCTCCCGTCTCCACCACGATCACAGCCGCTGGATTTTGCAGCACCCAATCGAGGCGGCGAAGGAGGCCCGCCGACGTCTCACCACTTTCCCCCGCGTTCACGGCCTGGTATGGCAGTGCGCGCGCGTCGATCTTTCGCTGGATCTGCTGCGGATACGCGCTGTCGGGCTCGAGCCCGAGACCCGCGGTGAGCGACGTGCCGAGGAAGAGCACGGTGCGCTTCGCGTCGGCGGCGGGATTTCCAGGCGTGCTCGGCGTCTTTGTCACCGAGGCGGGCGCACCCGGCGCCAACGAATCGCGCGCCGGCAATGCACTCTTCTTGCCACCACCGCACGCCATCAGGACCGCGCACGCCACCAGGCACGTCACCGTCTCTCGAATCGATCTCATGCTCGAAGCTCGCCAATTGACGCAGGAATACCAGAGCGGCGATCGCCGCCTGTCAGTGTTACGCGACGTCAGCTTTATCGTTCCGGATGGCGCGTTCGTCGCGATCGTCGGGCCGTC
Organism: Gemmatimonadaceae bacterium; assembly: GCA_036508915.1. Lineage (GTDB taxonomy): Bacteria > Gemmatimonadota > Gemmatimonadetes > Gemmatimonadales > Gemmatimonadaceae > AG11. Next base: position 9,783 of record DATCGM010000087.1, on the reverse strand, counting down.
TGGTAGTGGAAAAACTACACTGCTCGGCCTGCTCGCCGGACTCGACGTCGCGACGCGAGGCACGGTGCTCCTCGACGGCGCCGACATGTCGCAGATGAACGAGGACCAGCGCGCGCAGCTGCGAGGGGAAAAGGTCGGGTTCGTGTTTCAAAGCTTCCAGCTCATCCCGACGCTCACCGCGCTCGAGAACGTGCAGGTGCCGCTCGAGCTTCGCGGCGAGGATGGCGCGCCGGCGCGCGCGCGCGAGCTGCTGACGCGCGTCGGGCTCGGCGATCGTGCGCATCACTTTCCCAACCAGCTCTCCGGCGGCGAGCAGCAGCGCGTCGCCATCGCACGAGCGTTCAGCAACGCACCACGCCTGCTCTTCGCCGACGAGCCAACGGGCAATCTGGACAGCGACACCGGTACGCACATCGTCGAGCTGCTCGAGACGCTCAATCGAGAGTCGGGGACGACGATCATCCTCGTCACGCACGATCTCACCCTCGCGCATCGCGCGCAGCGCATCATCCGCCTCGCGGACGGCGCCGTCGTGAGCGACACGATGGTGAACGCGCCGCCCGCGCAGCCGCCGGTCGCCGTCTGATGAAAGCCTCTCAGCTCCTCGCGCTCGCGTGGCGCGAGAGCCGCACGGCACGACGGCGGCTCCTGCTGTACATGTCGTCGATTTCGCTCGGCGTCGCCGCACTGGTCGCGATCGATTCCTTCGCGAGCAATACGCAGCGCTCCGTGCGCGAGCAGGCGCGGTCGCTGCTTGGCGGCGACATCGCGCTGTCCTCGCACACGGCGTATACCAAGCCGGTGCTCGCGGCGCTCGACTCGCTGCGCACGGAAGGAGTCGGCGTCACGGACGTGACCAGCTTCGCGTCAATGGCACTCGTGCAGCGCAGCGGTCTCACCCGTCTCGCGCAGATTCAGGCAGTGACGCCGGGCTATCCGTTCTACGGCGAGATCATCACCAAGCCGGCCGGTGTGTGGGCGCATCTACAGGACGGGCACGTCGCGCTCGTCGATCCCTCGCTGCTCATCGCGCTCGACGCGCAGGTCGGCGACACGCTCGCCCTCGGCTTCGCGCGATTCATCATCGCGGGCACGCTCGTCAGCGTGCCGGGAGACGTCGCCGTGAGCACGGCCATCGGGCCGCGCATCTACATCCCGGCGCGGTACCTGGACGAGACGTCGCTACTGATGTTCGGCAGCCGCTCCGACCACAAGACACTGCTCAAGCTGCCGCCGGCACTGCCTCCATCGAGGTTCATTTTCCGGTTCAAGGAACGGCTCGAGAAGGATCAGGTGCGCTACCGCACCGCGGCGGAAACGGAGTTCAATCTCACGCAGGCGATCGATCAGCTCCGCGACTTTCTCAGCGTCCTCGGGCTCGTCGCGCTGCTGCTGGGCGGCATCGGCGTGGCGAGCGGCGTGAACGCCTTCGTCATGCGCAAGATCGACACGGTGGCCATTCTGCGGTGCCTCGGCGCGACGAGCCGGCAGGTGCTGATGATCTATCTGTTGCAGGCGGTCGCGATGGGATTCCTCGGTGCAGCCTTCGGCGCGCTGCTCGGCATCGGGCTTCAACTCGGACTGCCGCACGTGCTCGCCGACTTCCTGCCGGTGGACGTGAAGGTCACGATCGAGCCGATAGCGCTGCTCACCGGTCTCTTCGTCGGCGTGTGGGTGGCACTGGTCTTCGCGCTCAATCCGTTGATCGCGCTGCGCAATGTGAGTCCGCTGCAGACGCTGCGACGCGAGTCGGATGCGGCGGCGCTGCGCGGCGCGAAGTTCGATCCGATACGTGTCCTCGTTGCGCTCGTCATCGCGCTCAGCGTCGCCGCGCTCGGAATCGCGCGTGCCGAAACGCCACAACAGGGACTCGGCTTCGCGGCGGCGATTGCCGGCGCGGTGGCGCTGCTGTACGGCGCCGCCGCGCTGCTCAGCGGAACCGCGCGCCGGCTGGTGCGCCCTTCCTGGCCGTTCGTGCTACGCCAGGGCGTCGCCAGTCTCTACAGGCCGGGGAATCAGACGCGGGCCGTCGTGCTGGCGCTCGGATTCGGCGTGTTTCTCATGAGCACCGTGTACCAGGTGCAGTACAATCTCCTTCGCACCGTGGCGGTGAAGCTCGACGCGTCGAAGGCAAACGTGCTCTTCTTCGACGTGCAGGACGATCAGGGCGCGCCGCTCGACTCGATGATCCGGGCGAACGGCTACTCGATCGCGCAGCGGACGCCGATCGTGCCGATGAAGATCGTGGCCATTAATTCCCTCGTGGGAGACGCGCTCCTAAAGGGCGACACGACGCAGCGGGACACGACTACCGAGGCGGGACGAGGCGCACGAGGCGCGCCAGGCCAGCGGGGAGAGCGACGCGAGCGGTGGGTCCTGCGCCGCGAATTTCGCTCGACTTATCGCGATTCGCTCGTGCCGAGCGAGAAGCTCACCGCCGGACGCTTTCCGACCGGCGGCAGTCGGCCCGACCTGCTTCCAGAGGTATCGCTCGACGCCGGGATCGCGAAGTCGCTACGCGTCGGCATTCATGACACGATCACCTGGGACGTGCAGGGGGTGCGCGTGAAGACGCGCGTCACGAGCCTGCGCGAAGTGAACTGGACGCGCTTCGAGCCCAATTTTTTCGCCGTCTTCGAGCGTCGCGCGCTGGAGAAGGCGCCAAAGCAGTTCGTGATTCTGGCCGACGTGCGCGGCGACGGCGCGGTGGCGCGTCTCCAGCGCGACGTCATCACGCGCTTTCCGAACGTGGCCAGCCTGGACCTCACGCTCGTTCAGCAGACGATCGGACGCGTGCTCGACAAGGTGACGACGGCGATCCGGTTCATGGCGGCGCTGAGCCTCGCGCTCGGCATCCCGGTGCTGTTCAGCGCCGTGAGCGCGACGCGCCGAGAGCGGCTGCGTGAAGGCGTCCTGCTCAAGGTGCTCGGCGCGACTCGGCGGCAGGTCGGGCGGGTGATGCTCGCGGAATACGTGCTGCTCGGATCACTCGGCAGTCTTGCCGGCGTGATCCTCAGCGTGGGAGGAGCGTGGGGGTTGATGCACTTCATCTTCAAACAGCCGTTCGTACCGGCGTTGTTCCCTGCCTCGCTCGTCGCGCTGTTGATGATCGCCATTGCCGTCTCGATCGGGATGCTGACGGGACGGGAGGTATTCCGGGAGACTCCGATGGCCGCGCTCAGGGAGGCGTAGCGCGAGCTAGCGCCCCAGAGTTCCGTCGCGGCCGGCAGCGATCCACGTCTCCATCGCCCGGAGAAGGAGCGTCTCGTCGACGATGGGCTTCGTGATGTAATCGTTGAAGCCCGCGGCGAGGTACTTCTCGCGGTCGCCAGCCATCGCGTGCGCGGTGAGGGCGATGACCGGAAGCCGGCGGAGCTGCTCGTCGGCGCGGATGCGCGCGAGGATCTCGTTGCCATCCATCCCGGGCAGCGAGATATCGAGCAGCACGAGATCCGGCAGCTTTGCGGCGAGACCAGCGAGCGCGTCCACACCATTCTCATATTCCACGACATCGTACAACCCGTCGAGGATTGCCTGGAGAAGAAGCCGGTTGTCGGCGTTGTCCTCCACGACCGCGACAGTGTTCATGTAGCCTCCACGGTGCGAGCGCGCTCGAGCCAGATCTGAACACGGGGGAATTCCTCCTCGAGGTCCTGCACGATTCGATCGATGCCATCGAGCGAGCCCGAATGCGCAAGATGCTCGCCGCGCTCGCTCAACCGCTGCATCTGCATCGCGCCGAGCTGCGCCGAGCTCGATTTGAGGGAGTGCAGCGCCATCTCTGTCGCACTAGCATCGTTCGCATCAAGCCCCGCTCTCGCGGCGCCGATGCGCTCCGGTGCAGCGCTGATGAACAGCGAGATCATCTCGCCCAGCAGCTTGCCACCGCCGAAGCGCTTCAAGCGCTCGAGCGATGCCGCGTCGGTCGAGGGAAGATCGGCGTCGGCGCCGACCGACAGCTTGGTTGGTTCCGTCATGAGACTCCGGCACGTCGCAGCGCGGCCTTCACGCGCGCGAGAAATCTTGGGGGATCGATGGGCTTGCGAATGTAATCGTCGGCACCCGCGTCCATGAGCTGCACTTCCAAGTCGTGCTCGTCGGATCCCGTGAGGATGATGACCGGCAGCATCGACGTCTGCATCCTGCTGCGGAGCTGCTTCACCAGCCCATCCCCACCCATTCCCGGCATGCGGAGGTCGGTGATCACCAGCGCGATGTCTTCGCCGCTCTCGATGATCGAGAGCGCCTCGGCGCCGTCTCTCGCCTGGCAAACGCGGTACCCGCCAGTCTCGAGGATCGACGTGGCGAGGTGCCGGAGCATCGGATCGTCGTCAGCGAAGAGAATGGAGGGAGGGCGTGGCGGGACCAACGGCCCATCGTCCGCTATCTCGCCAAGCACGCGCTCCACTTCCTCGAGCGTCGTCTCACCCTTGCGCACATGATCGAGCGCGACTTCTCGCAGCGGACGCATCCCCTGCGTGATTGCGGTTCGCTGCAACTGTATTGCTGTCGCGCCGGCGGAGATCTGCTCCATCATCGAGGACGACACGACCGCAACTTCAACGATCGGAATGCGGCCGCGATAGCCTGTCTGGTTGCACCTCGCGCATCCGACCACTCTCTGGGTCGGCTGCAAGCCGAAGTGCGCGGCGAGGCGCTTCTCGTTCTCCTCGAGCGGGCCGGATATCGCCTTGACGCAATCCGGACACACACGACGCACCAGTCGCTGCGCCACCGCGCCGCGGAGCACCGACGCGATCGTCGCGCGATCCAGCCCGAGATCGCTCAGCCGCGAGACAGCGCTCATGGCGTCGTTCGTGTGCAGTGTCGCGAGGACGAGGTGTCCCGTCGCCGCAGCTTGCGCGGCCACTTCCGCCGTCTCGGCATCGCGAATCTCTCCGACGAAGATGACGTCCGGATCCTGACGAAGAATCGAGCGTAGCGCCGAGGCGAAGGTGACGTTGCGCTTGGTCTCCACCTGGATCTGCGTCACGCCGGCAAGCTCGTACTCGATCGGGTCCTCGACCGTCATCACGTTGACTTCGCTCGTGGCCACATCCGAGAGCGCGGCGTAGAGCGTCGTCGTCTTGCCCGACCCGGTGGGCCCCGTGACGACGACGATTCCGTCGCGGTGGCCGAGGAGCTGGCGAATGCGCTGCAACTCGTACCCCTGGAGTCCGACGTCGGCGAGGGTCTTCGCCATGTCGGGGCGCAGAATGCGGATGACCGCCTTCTCCGCATCGCGGGTGGGAACGGTCGAGATACGGAGGTCGTACGACTTGTTGAGCACCTGGATGCGCGCGCGGCCGTCCTGCGGCCGCATGCGGTCGGCAATGTCGAGCTTGCCGAGCACTTTGATGCGCGAGACGACGCGGTTGACGGCGGCTGCCGGCAGCACCATATGCTGGCGCATGACGCCGTCGATGCGAAAGCGTACGACACCGCCTTTCGTCCCGCCAGGCTCGATGTGGATGTCGCTCGCGCGCAGCATCACGGCGTCGCTCAAGATGAGATTCGCGAGCTTGACGAGCGGGGCGGAGTCGACCTCCGCCTGGGCGACCTGCTCCGGCTCCATGTCTTCGACGATGCGGACGGCGTCGGCGAGCGTGGAGTCGGAGGCGTTGAGCAGGTTCTCGACGATGCGATCGGCGGAATAGCCGCCGGTCAGGTGGTTCGTGATCGTGGACGGTGCGGCGAGCTCGAAGACGATGCGGCGTCCGCTTGCAAAGCCGAGGTCGCGCTCGGCCTCGTAGTTGTGCGGGTCGCTCGATGCGACGACGAGCTCCCGGTCGGTCTCGCGCAGCGCGAATACACCGTGCTTGCGAGCGAGCTTTTCCGGCACGAGTCGCGCCGCCTTCGTTTCCGCACGCTCGAAATCAGCGAGCTGTACGCGCAGCGTCGGCGCGACACGCGCCGCCAGCGCACTCTCGGACAGCCGCAGCTCGCGTGCGAGCTGTTCCCACGCAGTCACCAGCGCCATGTTCTGCGGAATGTTGGCGGTCTCGGCTCCGGGAATCCCTGCGCGCAACGCCGCGTTGGCCAACCAATGCATCACGAGTCGATAAAGCTGAAGGCGAGATGATGCCGCGAATGCCACAAGTTAACAGTGTCGGCACCCTTCCGTTGCAGACTGAGTAGCATGCACGATGAAGATGAACCGATGGGACTCTGTCCGGTGCGACCAGAATTGCGCCGGCGGGTAACTCGACGACGCGCGATCCCCGCGCTAGCCTATATGGGCACGGACTCAAAGCCAACCATCGCACCGTGACGGAAGAAGACCATCGACAAACCCGCCGCGACCTGCGCGTGGCGATCATCTTCGGAATCGTGGCGGCGAGCCTCGAGCTCGGCGTCCTGATCTACTTCTTCCGCGATTAGGGAGGACGATCATCATGCACCTGGCGTTGCTCATTGTTGCACTCCAGTTCCGGACCGCGACGCTGAGCGAGGCTCCGCAGCGAGTGAGTGGGGGCAGCGCGGCCGACTCGGCGCGCGATCTGAGTCGGGCCCGAAGTGCGCAGGTATCGTTCGAGCGCAGCCGCCGAGCCCAGCTTCCCTATGGTTCGAGCACGGGCGGCCGGTGCGACGTGCGGCTCGGACGATACTGCTGGTGGTACGACGAGAGCATGCCGAAATTCCCTCCCGAATCGGAGGTCATCGGTCGCCGGCGCGCGGAGCTGCTGGCCCAGCTCGATGCCATGGCCTCCCGCTACCCGGGCGACGACTGGCTTTCCGGCATGCGCGTGCACTACCGCGTGGATGGCCGAGATCTCGTGGGCGCGGACAGCGTCGCGAGAGCGTGTCGGGCAACGGGCTGGTGGTGCGACGCGCTCGTCGGCTACGCGGCGCACGCGCGAGGTGACGCTCGGCTCGCCGATTCAGCGTTCTCGTCCTCCATCGCGGCCATGCCGGCGGACGCCGCGTGCGCCTGGCGGAGCATCGCGCCCCTGCTCGCCGACGAAGAGCGCGACGCATACGCGCACCGTCCCTGCGACGCGCGCGTCGAACTCGAACGGCGTTACTGGCTGCTCAGCCGTCCGCAGCTCTCGAGCGCCGCGAATGAGTGGCAGAACGAATTCAATGTGCGGCGCGTGCTCGTTTGGCTCGGTGAGCGCGCCGCCACGCCGCACCTGTTGACCTGGGGCGACGATGCCGCGGAGCTCGTGCTGCGGTACGGCTGGCCGACCGCGTGGAGCCGCGTCGTGACGTCTGGCGTGGTGGGTTCGGAACCGGGCATCGTGGGGCACGATCCGTCGCCGAGCTTCTCCTTCGCGCCGGCCAGGTGGCTCGCCGACTCGTTGAGACCGATGCCCGACGAAGCGTGGGAGCCGAGCGCCCCGCGTACGGAAGCCCGCTACGCGCCGCGACTCGTGCGTCGCGTGGCGGGAGTCGCGGCGCAGATCGCGCGCTTCCGTCGTGGCGACAGCACGCTCGTCGTCGCTGCGTACTCCGCCGCGGACGACTCGCTGCTCGCGCCTGTCGCGATCCTCGGCGCCGCGAGGCTGGATGGCGCCGTTCGATTGAGCACCCCTGATTCGGTGCGGACCGGCAGGGCGCGCGTCATGCTCGCCGGCGCGCCCTTCATTGCCGGCGTCGAGATGGCCGACACGGCGACGCGTACTCTCGCGCGCACGCGCATGGGATTCGTTCCCGCCGCGGACAGCGCGCGTCTGAGCTTGTCGGACCTGCTTCTCTATCGAGCGGACGAGGAGCCCGCGACGTCGCTCGACTCCGCGCTCTCGCGAGCGATTCCTGGCGACACTGTCACTCGGAACCGGCAGCTCGGACTCTTCTGGGAGACGTACGGCCTCGCGGCGGAGGGTGAGACCGTGGATCTCGCGGTGAGTGTCGAGCGAGTCGATCACGGTTGGATTCGCAGCGCGCGCCAACGACTGGGGCTCACGCCGGTCGACACGCCGATCCGCATTCGCTGGACCGATGCACGACCGCCAGCCGATCGCGCGGCGGCGCACGCCGTGTCGCTCGATCTCGCGAATCTCGACTCGGGCCGCTACCGCGTAACGCTGACGCTGACTCCCGAGGGCGGAAAGCCGGTCTCGACCACTCGTGAGTTCGCGCTGATCGATCCCTGACGGCGGACGCATTCGCCCTTGTGTCCTTGGGTGTGATGCGGCAGTCTTGTGGACGTAGATGGCGGCCCCGCGAGGGTACCGCCTTCCCCCCACCACCGCCGCTTCCGCCGGCCCCCACCGCCGACCCCGCTGCGTCTCGCCGTCCGTGTGTTCGCGTGCTCGACGCTGAGCGCGTGCGTGTTCGCGTTTCCGGCGCGCGCGGAGAACTGCGCGCTCGTCGAGTCGCGTTCCTCGCTCGCGCTCCTCAGCGGCGTTCGCATCACATCCATCGATGTGATCAGCGATGGCCCGACGTTGCCCGGGCCTCCAGGCGTCTTCAGCTCGCTGCATCCGGTCTCACGAGAAGGTGTGATTCGCCGGCAGCTTCTGTTCGCGCCCGGCGACACGGTGGACACGCTGCTCGTGGGGGAGACGATGCGCAGGTTGCGCGCTCAGCGGCTGTTCGCCGACGCCGTGATTCTCGCGCGTCGCTGCGACCCTTCGGGGGGCGTCGGTCTCCTCGTCCACACGCGCGACACGTGGACCCTTCGGCCGACCACGCGCCTCCGCTCGGCGACGCAACTCTCCCTCGGCGTCGAGGAGCGGAACTTTCTCGGCAGCGGACGCACGGTTTCGCTCACGCGCGAGATGTCACTGCGCGGCAACGGCGCGGCCATCTCGTTGACCGATCCATTTTTCCTCGGATCGAGCGTCGCGGCGAACATGCGCGTCGCTAACCTCGCCGGCGCGCACACGCTACGACTCGGTCTCCGGCGTCACGAATACAGCGTATTCGATCGGTGGCGCATCGAGGGCAATCTGTCGCGCATTGCGTACGGCGACACCGTCGCGACCGAGAAGGCACTGCACACGGTGAGCGCCATGACGCTCGTGGGGCGTCGCATTGCCGCGAGCGAGAACAGCGTCACGCTGCTGCTGGCGGGCGCCGAGTTCGACAGCGCCGCGAGCATCTCGGCCTCGCAACGGGGGAATGTCGCGCCGGGCATGCCGCACGTGCGCAGCTTTCTCGGGCTCGACGTCGGGTTGCAGCGGCGGACCACGCAGTTCGACAGCGCGAGCTGGATCGTCCCCCGCCGCGGATTCCTCGACCTCCCGATCGGCTGGGAGGGTGAAGGCATCATTGGCGCTGGACACGAGCGCGCTGCGCGGACGGCGGTGTTGAAGTACGACGGCTGGCTGGGACACGTCTGGATGCCTCGCCGCGGCCAGATCCTCATGCTCGACGGATGGGCATCGGCGTATCTGGGACACGACGTCGATCGGAATCAGATCACGCGGGCATCGATGTGGTACACCTCGGAAGCGGCGCGCGGCATGTGGGGGCTGCGCCTCACGGCGGAGCAACTGTTCGAGCTCGACCCGGATCGTCGCGCACTCTCGTTGATGCCGCTCGCCGACCTCACGACGCCGCTGCTTCGCTACCTTGCAGTGCGTGGCGGCCAATCGGTCGCCGCCTCGATCGATCGCGACGTGCGCCTCTTTCACGTGGGCGTGGCGTCGGTGCTCAACGTGGGCGGCTTCCTTGCGAGCTCGTACCGCTGGAATGTGGACGACGTCCCCAACAGCGAGATCAAGGCTGGCGTCATCGGGGCACGACTGCGCCTCCTCTCGGCAAACGGAATCGTAAGCAGCATTCGGGTGGATGTGGGCTACCCCGTGATCCGGAGTGAGGTCCTGCCGAGCAAGC
>DATCGM010000086.1:0-12389 GCA_036508915.1 Gemmatimonadaceae bacterium | reverse complement strand
TAGCGAACCGAGAGCTGCGCGTCAGCGGCGGCGTGACGCAGGCCGATGAGTGCGCTCCCGACGCTCTGACGATACTGGCTGTTGAAGAGCTGAATGCCGTCGGTACTGTGTCGCGCACCGGCAAGGGAGTAGGTGAGCACTTCGCTGCTTCCGCGCACCGCGGCATCTGCGTCGCGGCTGCCGTACCCTCCCTGGCGTCCCGACATCTCGACGCGCGTCGCGCCGCTACCGCTCCTGGTGAAGAGCTGGATCACGCCAGCCATCGCGTCGGAGCCGTAGAGAACGCTCGCCGGCCCGCGAACGATCTCGATGCGATCGAGGTTGTCGGTGCTGAGCGTGGAGAAATCAAACGCGCCACCGGCGTCATTCACGGGCACTCCGTCGATGAGCACCTTGGCGAACTTGCTCTCGCCACCGCGAATGAAGAGCGATGTCGCGCCGCCATACGAGCCGGTCTGGACGACGGCGATGCCGGGCACCTGTCGCAACGCATCCAGCACCGTGGTGATGCCCTCTCGCCGCAGCTGGTCACCGTTGATGACGGAGACGGACGCCGGTGCGCGGCTCGCAGCGAGGGGTGAGCGAGTCGCCGTGACGACGATTGGCGCGACGTGCGCGGTGTCTCTCGCGATCTGTGCCGATACGATGGCGGGTGACGCGACGAGGGCGAGCAGGCGGAGGATCGATGTGGGTGTCATAGGGAAAGTCTGGAGAGCGAACGGGAGGACTACGTCGTGCGCTCGCCACGAGGGCGAACGCGAAGAGGAACAAGTGCTGGTGCGCCGACAGCGGGGTCGCGTGTGACGACGAGCGGCCACTCGTAGACGCGCTCGAGCACGGCGCCTTGCATCACCGCGCCTGGATCGCCTGCCGCCGCGACACGGCCGCGATTCAACAGCACGATGTGCTCGGCGAATCGCGCGACGAGATTGAGCTGGTGGCTCACGAGCAGGACGGCCTGCCCTTCGGCGGCCAGCCTGCTGAGGAGCTCGAAAATCGCCATCTCGTGGCCCACGTCGAGGAATGTCGTCGGCTCGTCGAGAACGATGGCGTCGCCGCCCTGAGCAAGCGCTCGTGCGAGCCGCACCCGCTGCCATTCGCCGCCGGAGAGCTCCGTGATGGCGCGGTCGCCGAACGATTCCGTCTCGGTGCGCTCCACGGCGCGCGCCACGGCCGCATGGTCGGCGCGTCCGGCGCCGCGCCAGAGTCCGAGGTGCGGATAGCGGCCGAGCGCGATGTACTCCTGTACGGTGAGCGGGAATGCGGGCTCTTCGCGCTGCGTCACAACGGCGACGCGCGTGGCGAGCTCGCGTTGGGCGAATCCGGCGACTGATTTGTCGTCGAGCGTGATCTCCCCACCGGCGAGCGGAATCCGTCCGACGAGCGCGCGAACGAGAGTGCTCTTCCCACTGCCGTTCGGCCCGACGACCGCGGTGATGCGGCCGCGCTCCGCGACGAGCGAAACCCCGTCGAGCGCGGGGAGTTCGCGGTGCGGGTAGCGCACGATCACATCGCGAAAGGCAATCATGCGAGCCGGCGCAGCAGCGCGAGGAAGAACGGGACGCCGATCAACGCCGTAACCGCACCGAGCGGGAGCTCCGCGGGCGGCATCGCGACGCGTGCGATCAGGTCTGCGCACACGACCAGTGCGGCACCCGCGAGCGCGGCCGCGCCGATGATGGCACGGTGCGTTCGCGCGCCAGCGAGGCGCACGAGGTGTGGCACGAGCAGCCCGACGAAGCCGACGAGTCCTGCTGCGCTGACCGTTCCCGCGGCGAGCAGCGCGCCCGCGATGTAGACGCCGAGCGAGACGCGTGTGACGTCGACGCCCAGTCCCGCGGCGGTGTCGTCACCAAGCGCCAGAACGTCGATCGCGCGGCCGAGCGCGAGCAGCGCGCCAATGCCGATCGCAACGAACAGCGCGAGCGCTCGCACCTGCACCCAGCTCGCCTCGGCGACCGAGCCCATCATCCACCACAGCGCCCCACGCACAGCCGACGCGTCGGCGTTGGCCAGTGCGACCATGATGACCGCATTCGCGAATGCACCGACGACGACGCCGGCCATGAGCACGACGCGCGCATCACCACGTCCGCCAGAGGCGCGGGCGACGAGCAGAGTGAGCGCGACCGCGACGAGCGCACCCGCGAAGCCAGCAACCGGTACCAGCGCGACAGGCGCGTGGAATGCCGACGCGAGCACGGCACCGACGGCGGCACCGCCCGATACGCCGAGGAGGTAGGGCTCGGCAAGCTTGTTGCGCGTCGCTCCCTGCAGCGCGGCACCGGCCGCGCCGAGCCCCGCACCCACGAGCGCGGCGAGCAGCACGCGTGGCAGTCGAAGTATGCGCACGACGGACACGGGTATCGGCGCACCGATGCCGAGCACGCCGTTCACGACGTCGAGTACGGAAAGACGCAATGTGCCAATCATCACCCCGGTGATCATCGCCAGGGCGAGCGCGATCCAGAGTGCGGACCAACGCGAAAGGCGCATCTCAGAACTTCGCGCCGGCGTGAAGAAGCCGAGCGAGCGAGACCGCGCTCGTCCCGACGCGTGCCGATGGCCCGTTGATCATCGTCGTGTCGATGACCAGCACGTGATTCTCGCGTACGGCGCGCAGCGTCTTCCATCGCGCATCGGCGATCAGACGAAGCCGAGCCTTTGGTCCGGACAGAATGACGTCCGGATCGCGGCGCAGTAGCTCCTCGAACGTCACCGCCGGCGACGGCTGCGGCAGCTCGGCGAAGACATTGCGCCCGCCCGCGATGTCGATCAGCTCATTGAGAAAGCTGCCGCCTCCCACGGAGAGCAGAGGCGTCTCCCACAGCGGCCAGAAGACGGTTGGATGCGGGAGCGTCGACGTCTCGCGCCGAACGCGATCGAGCGTGGCGTGCACGGAGTCCACCGTGCGGCGTGCCGACGTGGTGTCGCCGGTCAGCCGCCCGAGCAGAAGCGTGACGCGCGCCATGTCCGCGATGCGATCGATCTTGTAGGCGGCGGTGGACACGCCGCTCGCACGCAGACGCCTCGCGGCGTTGCGGTTGTCCGCGCTGGCGTAGAGGAGAACGAGATCGGGATGTGTCGCGAGCACCGCTTCGACGTTCGGGCGCAGACCCGGACCGATATCCGGGACGGCCAGCACCTCCGCCGGATAAATGTCGTACGACGTGCGCCCGACGACCCGCTGCCCCGCGCCGATCGCGAAGAGAAGTTCGGTCGTCGTCGGGTTGAGCGACACGATGCGATTCGGCGCCGCGCCGACGACGAGCGAGTCGCCAAAATCGTCGGTGATGGCGTCGTGCGTCGGCGCGGCGTCACGCGCGCAACCGCTCAGCGCGACAGTGAGCGACGCGAGGGCGAGCGAGCGCGAGAATCGGCGGGCGAAAAACACGACGGGCACCTCCGGCCCGAAGGAGAGTGCCCGTAACGGACGCGTTCGCGATGGGACCACGAGCCGCGCGTCGCCACTAATCCTCCCCCGAGGACCTGTGAACGTATCGCGGACGAAGTCGTCTCCTGGCTCCGGGCCGCGCCGCCCCGCCTTCCCGACCGCAGTCAGTGGCGTGAGTGAGGGTGCGCGTACAAATGCCCGTTACAGTGGCGGGGCCGCGCCGGCATTTCACCGGCTTCCGTGTCCCCGTTCGCGTTGAATTGTACGGCGAATCTAGAGGGCGCGTCCCTCGATGGCAAGCGCATCCGCGAGCTGGCTCTTGAGCGCGGCACGATTCGCGGCATACGTCGCGTCGTCGAGCGACGGATCACCCCTCTCCCTCCGTGCATCCAACCGCGCGATGGCCGCGATCAATGTCTCCGTCTGTTTCTCGGCTGGCAGTGCGCGCTTCCGCGAGACGCCGCCACGACCAAGCAGCGCGCGCGCCAGCGCGGCTACCATGAGTACCGCGATCGCGCAGGAGAGCACCACGAGCACTTTCGTGCGCGTCGCCTCCGTCGTGATGGGAACGGTGATGTGCACCGTCGATCCCGCCGGCACATCCTGCGTCAGGAAGCGCTTGAAGGTGCGCCCACCCGTTGTCGCGGCCGCCATCGATCGCAGATCGGCGCCCGTCACCTGCGCCCCCGGCTCTTCCACCAGCACTTCAAGTACGATCGTGGGGCGCTCGATGCGAAGCGTGAGCGGGAAGGATTTCGCCGGCAGACTGTACGAGTAGCTGACCTGCTTCACGCCTGGCCCGAATGGAGCGAGCAGGACGACACGCCCACCGCGCGCTTGGACGGCGCTGGGCGACACATCGCCCTGCCCGCCCGCGAAGTCCGCCGCTCCCTGCGGCAGCGTCGCGCTCCACACGGGAGTGAGCGAGTCTCGGCCGACGACGGTGGCCGTCGTGTCGTTCGAGAGCTCCCACACCTCCACGATGTTTCGCGCGCCGTCAGGACGCGGCCCGCTCACCACGAAGTGATGTCCACGCACGTGAAAATCCACCGCGCGGCTCGTGGTGTCGAACACCGTGATCTCGCTCTCCTCGCCGCTGGCGCGTGCGCTCCGCAGCGGTGACGAGAAATACGCGATGCCGCGGTAGACGGCCGCGGCGAAGTACACTGCGTCGTTCGCGCCGAACCGGTGGTAGCGGAGCGTGTAGCGGCCAGCTGCGTCGGTGCGAACGGAATCGATTGGCCCCGAGCTATCCGTGCCCACTCGATGCAGCGTGACGGTCACTCCCGCGATGGGGATGTCCTGTTTGGGACCGGGCGACGAGACGCGCCCGCTGACCGATGCGAGCGCATCTGCGCCCGACGACGCGACGCCGCTTCGCTGCGCCCCCGCTCGACTCGCGGACGCGAGAAGCGTCGCGAGCACGACGACCGCAATCGTGAGCCGGCTACGGGTTGAACTTCCCAAAGTCCTCAGGGCGCAGCGTCTCCAGGTAGCGCTTGAGCTGCTCCGCCGTGAGCTCGGCGTCGCTCATCTGTGCGTCCGCCTTGCTGGACTCAACCGTGATACCGAAATCCGGCGTCGCATCCGCCTCGTCCTCCTCGGTGCCAGTCTCCTCACCGGGATCGACGAGCAGCTCCTCTGCGGCGAGAATTGGCGCGCCGAGTCGCAACGCGATGGCGATACCGTCGGATGGCCGCGCATCGATGGTAACGAGCGCCCCTGCGTGCTGAAGACGAAGCTCGGCGAAGTACGTGCGATCCTCGACGCGCGTAATGTGCACGTGAAGCAGGCGCGCGCCCAGACCGACGATGAGGGTGCGCACGAGATCGTGCGTGAGCGGCCTGGCGCGCTTCACGTTGTGCATGTGCAACACGATCGACTCCGCCTCCGGCTGACCGATCCAGATCGGCAGCAGGCGCACCCCATCCTTCTCCTGAAGGACCACCACGTACGAGTTCGACGCGCTGTCGAGGCCGAGGCGTGAGACGAAGACTTCGATCATGATGAAATCTACCCCGGTCCGGGCGCGGAGGTCACCGCGCCCGGACTCGGAGATTTCTACTTTGCGGCGCGAACCGCCCGCTTGAGCGCCGCCGCCTTGTCCGTGCGTTCCCAGGTGAAGAGGGTGGCAGCATTTTTTCCGCTGCCGATCTTTTCCGGGGTCCGGCCGAAGTGTCCATACGCCGAGGTGGCGCTATAGATCGGCTTGCGCAGGTCGAGCGCGGTGATGATTCCCTTTGGCGTGAGATCGAAGTTCGCGTTCACCGCGTCGAGAATACGCGCCTCGGGAACTGTCGCAGTGCCGAAGGTATCGACGCGGACCGAGACGGGCTCCGCAACACCGATAGCGTAGGCAACCTGGACTTCGCAACGACGCGCCAAGCCGGCCGCGACGATGTTCTTGGCGACCCAGCGCGCAGCGTAAGAGGCCGACCGGTCCACCTTGGAGGGATCCTTGCCGCTGAAGGCGCCGCCGCCGTGCCGTCCCATGCCGCCGTAGGTGTCGACGATGATCTTGCGGCCGGTGACGCCGCAGTCGCCCTGCGGACCACCGATGACGAAACGGCCGGTGGGATTGATGTGGTACTTCGGCTTCTTCGTGCGCAGCTCCTTCGGGATCGACGTTTCGATCACGTCGCTGATGATCGCCTTGTGAATCTTGGCGTTGCTGATGTGGTCGGCGTGCTGCGTACTGATGACGACGGTATCCACGGCGACTGGCTGTCCGTCCTCGTAGACGACCGTGACCTGTGACTTGCCGTCGGGGCGCAGCCATTTGAGGTCACCGCTCTTGCGCCGATCGGCAAGCGTTTTGGTCAGACGGTGCGCGAGCATGATCGGCATCGGCATCAACTCCTCGGTCTCATCGGAGGCGTAGCCGAACATCATGCCCTGGTCGCCAGCGCCGCCCGTGTCCACGCCCTGCCCGATATCGCTCGACTGGCGGTCGATCGTGCTCATCACCGCGCACGTGTTGCTGTCGAAGCCGTAGCCGGCGTCGGTGTAGCCGATCCGCCGAATTGTGTCGCGCACGACGTCGGGAAGATGCACGTACGCGCTCGTTGTGATCTCGCCGGCGATGACGGCGAGTCCGGTGGTGACGAGCGTCTCGCACGCGACGCGCGCCGCGGGATCCACCGCGAGCAGCGCATCGAGGACGGCGTCCGAAATGGCATCGGCGACCTTGTCGGGATGCCCTTCGGTTACTGATTCGGAGGTGAAGAGACTGCGATCATGCACGGCGGGTTCCCCACTAGCAGTTGGAGAGGAAGAAAGAAGGCCCGACACCATGCTGCCGGGCCCAAATGCCATCGGTTGACGGCGAATGCGAAAGAAAGCGGGTCAGTCAGCGCCAGGCAACCCGTCGTAGAGATATCGCGCGTCTCCGATGACGTCAGCGAGGCGGCGCGCGAGCTCGTGCCGCGCCTGCTCCGCCGTGAGGGCGCGCAGTGCCGCGGACGCGGCGAGCTTCGCATGCGCCGCGGTCACGCTGCGCACGATCTGCTTGACGAGCGGCACCGACCGTGGCGCCACGCTCATCTGCCGCACGCCGAGCCCCAGCAGCGCGAACGCCATGAGCGGCTGTGATGCCATCTCGCCGCAGACGGATACGTCGATGCCGCCCAACTCGGCCACTTCCACAGTGCGCTTGATGAGGCGCAGGACGGCGGGATGCAGCGGCGTGAACCGCGGCGCGAGGTTGGCGTTCCCACGATCGACGGCAAGCGTGTACTGGACCAGATCGTTCGTCCCGATGCTGAAGAAGTCGACGTCGCGGGTGAGCGTGTCGCTCGCCACCGCCGCCGCGGGCGTCTCGATCATCACGCCGAGTGGAACGTCGGCACGGAATGCCACGCCCCGCTCCGTGAGCTCGGCGGCGGCTTCCTCGAGAAGCTTTCGCGCGGCGAGGACTTCGTCCAGGCTCACGATGAGCGGCAGCATGATGCGAAGATCGCCATGCACGGCCGCGCGCAGGAGGGCGCGGAGCTGCGCCTTGAACATCTCCGGCTGATCGAGGCACATCCGAATGGCGCGCCAGCCGAGAAATGGATTCGCTTCCGTCGGAAATCCGCCGACGGGCAGCTTGTCGCCGCCGATGTCGAAGGTGCGGATGACGACCGGCCACCCGGCGAACGCCTCCATCACCCGGCGATAGGCGCGATACTGCTCGTCTTCATCGGGCATGCTGGCGCGCCCGACGACGAGAAACTCCGTACGCATCAAGCCGACGCCTTCGGCTCCGCTGCGCGCCGCGGCCTCGGCCTCTTCGGGAATGTCCACGTTGGCGCGCAGCGTGACTCGCACGCCGTCGAGGGTGATCGCCTCGAGCGCGGCGAGATCGGCGAGCCCCGCCTCGGCGATCTCCTCCTCGCGCTGGCGCTGGTGGTAGGCCTCGATCTCCTCGTCGGTCGGGTTGATGGCGAGCATGCCCGTACTGCCGTCTAGCACGACGCGCTCTCCGCCCTTCAGCTCGGTGGTCGCGGTGCGCAGACCGACGATCGCGGGCAGGCCGAGCGAACGCGCCAGGATGGCGACGTGCGAGGTCCGTGTGCCCGCGTCGGTGGCAATGGCGACGATCGAGTGCTTCTCGAGCTGGACGGTGAGACTCGGCGTCAGGTCGTGCGTGACGAGGATCGCATTGGCGTCCGGCGGCAGATCGACAGGATCGTGGTCAGGCAGACCGAGCAGGATCGACAGCACGCGGATGTGCACGTCGGTGAGATCGCCGACCTTTTCACGGAGCATCGGCGACGAGTGGCGCGCGAAGCGCGTGCGCCACTCGAGCATCACGAGATCGAACGCCTTCTCCGCAGCGATGTTCTGGCGCACCAGCTCCTCGACGCCACGTGTCAGCTCGCGGTCGTCAAGAATGGAAAGCTGGACGTCGAAGATCGCCGCCTCTTCGGGCCCCGCAGTGGACTCGATGCGGGCGCGCAGGTGACGGAGTCGCTCCTTGGCACGGGCAACCGCCTCGTGCAAGCGCGCGATCTCGTCCTGCACGTTCTCGTCCGGGATGATGCGGTGCCGAACGTCGGGCACCTCCCATCGCAGAAGGTGCACGAAACCGACGACGATGCCCGGTGATGCCGGGATGCCCTGAATCCGTCGCTCCACTAGCGCTCCCCGAACTTGTTCAGGATGAGTGCGGCGAGTGCATCGAGCGCCTCATCAGCGTCGCTGCCCTCAGCCCGCAGCACGAGCGTCGCACCGCACTCGGCGGCGAGCATCATCACGCCCATGATGCTTTTGCCGTTCACTTCCATGCCATCGCGCACGAGCGTGATCTCGCTCTGAAACTTAACCGAAATCTTCACGATCTCGGCAGCGGGCCTGGCGTGAAGGCCGTTCTTGTTGAGAATCTGGACGGAGCGTTCGGCCATCAGCGGATCACCGAGACGAGGGCGAAGAGAGCGATCAGCACGAGGGCGGCCTTGTAGCCTTCAACACGGCCATGCAGTCGAACGAGGACTACTGCTGCGAGAGCGGACGCACCGAGCACGACGCCGAGGAGCGCAACGTGATGGCCGAGCAGACGCGCCGCGGTGAGCGGGACGGCAACGCCCGCCGTCGCCGCCGCGGCGCGAGCCAGGTGCGTCGGCCCGTACCTCAGCACGGGATTCCCCAGCGCGGATGCGACGCCGAGTCCGCGCGTCCATCCAACGTGCAGCCCCCACACGCGAAGCGTGAGGTGGCCGGCATTGTAGAGCACGAAGAACGTGATGAGGACGGCGGCAGGTCCAGCGCCCAGCCCGAAGCACAGCAGGCCGATGAGCGAGCAGAACGGCAGCCATCCGGCCCATACGAGCCGGTCTCCGACGCTGCCCAGCGGTCCACAGAGCGCGGTGCGAAACCGCTCGATGTGGTTGGCGGGGACGCCAGACAGCTCGGCGCGCGCGAGCGCCCCCACGGCGACCGACGCGAGATAGGGATGCGCGTTGAAGTAGGCGCTCTGCCGCGCCATCGCCGCCTTGAACGCTGGACCATGCACTCCGCCGGGAAGAAGCCGAAGCGCGGGCTCGACGCAGAATCCGACGCCATTGCCGATCAGTGTTTCGTAGTTCCACGAGCCCTGAATGGCGAGCAGGCGGGTGAAGATGTTCACCCAGGTGAGGGCGGAGACGTTCGGCACGGCGGCCCTGGACGGTGCAGCAGCGGCAGTCATCGGACGAGCAGGATGAAAAGTCCGACGAGGAGCCCGCCCGCGAAATACCATCTCGCGCCGCGTGCAGAATGAAAGATCGTCCATGCGGCCGCGCCGGCGACGGCAGCGGCAACGCTCACGACGAATCCGCGCGAGAGCGGCTCGCTGAGCGACCAGACGCCCAGCGTCGCCTCCCCAACAGGAAAGAGCAGCACGTACGCAACGGTGGTGAGCGCCGCGGCGCGCACCGCGTCGGCCGTCAGCCCCGCGAGCTGGAGGCTCATCACGGCGCCACGCGAGCCGGCGTCGAGCGCCGGGCGGCGCCGGCGCGCCAACCATGCGACCCACTGCCTGAGTTTCACCAGCGTCCAGCCGCCAACCCACGCGGTCGCGAGCGCCGCGAGCACACCGATGGACAGGGCGCCTGCGCGCTCCGTGTGCAGTGCGCCGGCGATAGCGCCGCCGACGACCGCGGCCGAGCCCCACTCGGGATACCGTGACGCACCAAACGGCAGCGTGGCGAGCGCGATCAACTCGAGCGTGACACCGACGAAAATGCCCATCGCCGGATCACCGACGAATGCGCCGGCAAGGGTCGCGGCGACGAGAGGACGCGACACCATCATCTGCGGGAAGCAGACGACGTCGAGTCCGAGCACGCCACCGAGCAGCGCGAGAGGAAGGATCTCTCTCATGCGCTCTCCCTCGCGGCAAGCAGCTCCCCGAGCGGCACGGCACGCGCCGCCGGAACGTCCTGCGCAGTGACGACGGCGCCGAACCTCGCGAGCGCCGCCAGGTCCTCCCGTTCCGCTGGCGTGAGGAAGACGTAGCGCAAATACTGGATGCGTCCGACGCGGTGATGAATGCCCCCCACGTTCACATCGCGCACGCCCCCATGCTCAACCAGCGAGCGCATCGTCGCGATGTCACCCGTGAGAAGGATTCCCGGACGCGCCTCCGTCCGGTAGCCGTCGAGCAGTGGCGCGGCATCGGCAGCGGAATGGAAGCGCACCTCCATTCCCGGCGGCACACCCATCCGATAGAGCTCCTGTTCCCACTCGCTGGCCGCGACCGCGTCGTCGACGAGCACGATGAACTTGACGTCGAGCGGCTGACCCCAGCCGACGACGACCTGTCCATGAATCAGGCGGTCGTCAATCCGGTTCAGGACGAGCGTCACGCTGGCGACCCGGTGTGCACACTCACGGACGCACGACCTCGCTCGGCGGCGCTCACGGCGGCTTCCGCCGCACTCGCATTCGCGGACAGCGCAAAATCGAGCAGCATGGGCAGGTTCGTGCCGGCGACGAGCACTCCGTCACCGATCTCGCGCAGCACGCGGCGCGCGGCCATCGTGCAGCTTCCGGCCTGCAAGTCGGTGAAGATGACGCGCACGCCAGTCTCGACCATGGCGTCGTACAGCACCTTCCGTATGTCGTCGCCGCAGAGGCCGCGCACCTGAATGGGGACGAGCACATCGCCACGCCCCGTGATCTGTTCGACCGCGGAGATCATCCCCATAGCGAATTCGGCGTGGCCGGCAACGAGCGCGCGCTTCACGGACTCACTCATGGTCCTCGCGCAGGTAGCGCTGTATGTCGGCCTTGTCTCGCATCTGCTTGATGAGCGCCGCGTTGAATCGCTCGGCGGGGGCGATGCCGCTGATGTTGAGCAGATGATGCATCGCGATCACTTCGGCGACCACGGTGATGTTCTTGCCCGGATTGAGCAGGATCGTGATGCGAGGAATTGGCACGCCGAGAATGTCGGTCGTCTCGTCGTCGAGGCCGGTGCGGTCGGCCTCGGCGCCCTGCTGCCACTCGACGAGTTGGACCACGACTTCGATGCGCTTCTGTTGACGGACGGAACGGATGCCGAAGATCGCTGGAACGTCCACAAGACCGACGCCACGAATCTCCATGTGGTGGCGCTGCAGGTCGTGCCCGCGACCGATGAGCACCTCGGTGCCCCGCTTGCGCACCATCACCAGATCGTCGGCGACGAGCCGGTGTCCGCGCTCCACCAGATCGAGCACGCATTCGGACTTGCCGATTCCGCTCTTGCCAATGAGGAGCAGCCCCACCCCGTACACGTCGGCGAGCGAGCCGTGCAGCGTCGTCTGCGGCGCGAAGTAGTCTTCGAGCCATGGCTTGACCCGGTTGTAGAACTCGTTCGTCTTGAGCGCGGAGCGGAGGATCGCGACTTCGAACTTGATCGCTTCCTCGATCACTTCCGCCGGCAGCTCCAAACCCTTGGTGACGAAGAGACAGGGGAACGGAAACGAGAAGAACTTCTGCAGATGCTCCCGCCGAGTGCCCGAGTCGAGCGATCGCAGATAGGTCACCTCCGTCTCGCCGAAGACCTGGAGCCGCTCGGCGGGAAAGCGCGCGACGAAGCCGGCGAGGGCCAGCCCGGGGCTCGAGACGTCCGCGCCCGTGACGACACGGTCGAGACCTTCGGTGCCGGGCACTCGCTCCATCTCGAGCAGCTCACGAAGCTGCTGGTAGAGTGCGCCAACACGGAGAGAAGTTGTCACGCGACGATCAACCTCGGCGAAAGGAAGTGCGTACCTGTTCCAGATGCTGCTCAGTCTCGTCGGCCGCCCGCTCCCAGGTAAACGTCTCGGCGAATCGCCGTGCCTGTACTCCGAGCCTGGACACGAGCGCAGGATCGTGGGCCAGTTGTGACATCGCCGCCGCCATTGCCTTTGTGTCGCCATGCGGAACGAGAAAGCCTGTCTCACCGTCGCGCACGGATTCACGAATGCCCGGCGAGTTCGACGCGACGACGGGTGTCCCGCTGGCCGCCGCCTCGAGATTGGTGATTCCCCATCCTTCCTTCGGCGACGCG
>DATCGM010000085.1:0-5074 GCA_036508915.1 Gemmatimonadaceae bacterium | reverse complement strand
GCGGCCTTCGAGACGCTGCTCGTCGGACCATTCTGGCGCTTCCTCTTCCGATTCGAGTCGCGCGCCGCAACCACGCTCGAAAGTTCAATCGAAGACGAGGCGCGCGCCGTCACAGGCTTCGATGCCGACGGGTGTGGACTCGTTGCGCTCGACGTGGACGGACAGGTCGTTCAACTCCTCGCGACGCTTGCACCGGACGAACGCGCGCGCGGCATACGCATTCACTCCGGTGATCTCGTGCGCATCGCCGAGGTGGACGCGGCGCGCGGCCGGTGCACGGTAACAGCGCCCACACGTTGACCACTCTCTTCCCTCAATCACTCACATGAATATCCTGGTAGTGGCAGGCCTGGTCCTCGTCGGAGTGATCGTCGTCATCCCCGCGATCGTCGCCTCCTTTCTTCGCAACGTGGAGGCAGGAACGATTCGCCTGGTAAGCTGGCTCGCCGGGGGCACGGTGATCTATCGCGGGCCCGGCAAATCAAAGGAGATTCCGCTTCTCACCACGGGAACAACAATCTCGAGCAAGGTCATCAACGTCGATCTCGACATCACCGATCAGACGGCCGACCTCGATGAAGGCGGCACACCGCAACCGATCAAGGTGCGCGTGCTCGCCAGCGCAATCGTCTCGGTCGGCGATACCGACGTCCTCATCAAGACGGCGGCGAATCGCTTCTTCGCCAAGCCCGAAGCCGATCAGGTCAATACGCTCACCGATCTGCTTTCGAGCTCCGCGCGTCGCGCGATCAACCTCCTCACGCACGACCAGCTCTTTTCCGCGAAGGGTCCGTCGCGCGCATTGTCAGCCGGAGCGTCGGCTTCGATGGCGGTTGCGGCAGCTCGCCAACTCGCCATGACCACGTCCGACGGCAGCACGGAAAGCCTCGAGGACGACGACGATCCGCTCGCCGTGATCATCCGCAAGGCGTGCTCGCGCGAGCTTACTGACCTCGGGCTGATCTTCAACTCGCTGAATATCAAGGTCGTCCAGTCCGAGGTGGCGGACGCACGCCGCCGCATGTCGGCTGCGGAAGCGCAGGCGACGGCGGACATCGTTCAGGCACAGCAGGCGCGTCGCGCCAAGGAAGCGACGATCGAGGCGGAGCGCATCATCTCCGACCGGCAGCGCGAGCTCGAGCAGACCAAGGCGGGCAACGCCGCGCTCATCGCGCAGGCCGAGGCGAAACGTCAGGAAGCAATGGGTCTGCAGCGTATCGCCGAGCTCGAGGCGACGCAGATCGCGCAGGCGCGGGCCGATGCGGAGCGCGTGACGATCACCGCACAGGCGGCGGCTGAAGCTGAGGCCATTCGCATCAGGACCGTGGCGTCGGCACAGGCCGAAAGCATCGAGAAGGTGAACAAGGCGATCGCGGCCGGTGGCGAGAGCTACTTCCGCTATCGCCAGATCGAGATGCTGCCAATCATCGCGCCGCAAATCGCCGCGGCGCTCGCCGAGGCGCGGCTCGTCACCGTTTCGGGGAGCGAAAACGGTGGCGCCGCGAATGGGACGACGAATCAGATCATGAGCGTGATTCAGACCGTGCTCGCCGCGCAGCTCGTCTCGAAGGGCGGCTTACTCGGCGATGTCGGCGATTCGAAGGGAAGCGACAAAAAGTAGGAACGCGGCTAGTACTTCGCCAGGTAGTTGTCCAACTCCCACTGCGACACTTGCGAGATGTACTCGCGCCATTCCTGCCGCTTCGCGGCAAGGAAGTGCTGCGCGATGTGCTCGCCAAGTGCCGCGGTGATGACGTCGTTCTTCTCGAGTTCGTCGCACGCTTCGTTCAGGTCGTGCGGCAGGTCATCGATGCGAAGGCGTCGCTTCTCGCGGTGGCTCATCTCCCAGATGTTCTCGTTCACCGGTTCGCGATGGTCGGCGTTCGTGCGAATGCCATCCAACCCGGCGGCGAGCATCACGGCGAGCGCGAGATACGGATTCGCGGCCGGATCCGGCACGCGATGCTCCACGCGTGTGCCAAGCCCGCGACGCTCCGGAATGCGCAGCATCGGTGAGCGGTTCCGCATGCTCCACGCGACGTTCACCGG
The DNA here is from genome assembly GCA_036508915.1 of Gemmatimonadaceae bacterium. Lineage (GTDB taxonomy): Bacteria > Gemmatimonadota > Gemmatimonadetes > Gemmatimonadales > Gemmatimonadaceae > AG11. The sequence goes on along the minus strand of DATCGM010000085.1, from coordinate 3,025 downwards.
CGCCTCGTAACCCGGCACGAGCCGCTTGTACGAGTTGACGAGCGGGTTCGTGATCGCGCACGTGCCGCGCGCATGCCGCAGCAGCCCGCCGATGTAGTGAAGCGCGGGTTGACTGAGCTCCCAGTCGGCGTTCTTGTCCCAGAAAGAGTTCGTCTTTCCCTTGAACAGCGACTGGTGGGTGTGCATCCCGCTGCCGTTCTGCCCGAAGATCGGCTTCGGCATGAACGACGCCGCCAGTCCGAACCGTTGCGCCACGACTTTCACGACGAATCGGAAGGTCGCGATGTTGTCGGCCGTCGTCAGCGCGTCCGCATAGCGAAAATCGATTTCGTGCTGGCCATGCGCTACTTCGTGGTGCGCCGCCTCCACCTCGAAGCCCATCAGTTCCAGGTCGTGCACGATGGCACGCCGCGCCTCTTCGCCGAGGTCCACGGGAGCGAGATCGAAGTACGCGCCGACGTCGTGCGTCTGCGTCGTCGTCTCGCCATTCGGCCCACGCTTGAACATGAAGAACTCCGCTTCCATGCCCGCGTTCATCGTGTAGCCCAGGGACGCCGCATCCATAAGCACGCGTTTGAGCGCGCCGCGCGGATCCCCGGCGAACGGTGATCCATCGGCGAGATTGACGTCGCAGATGAGCCGGCCGACACGGTGTTCCGGATCACCCCACGGAAAGATGCGGAAGGTGGTGAGGTCAGGCGCGAGGAGCATGTCGCTCTCCTCGATACGCACGAACCCTTCGATGCTCGAGCCGTCGAACATGATGTCGCCGGCGAGCGCCTTCTCGAACTGCGACGCGGGAATCTCGACGTTCTTGTTGACGCCGAGGATGTCGGTGAACTGGAGACGCAGAAAACGAACGTTGAGCGTGCGAGCCAGATCGAGCACGTCTTTCGTCGTGGCGCCTTTCAGGTCGGGGAGCAACGCGCGGGATTGAGTCACAAGTGGAAAGATAGTCTGACGGCTGTCCGCCCACCCGACTATTACTTTCCCCTCATGACCAGGCCCCCCAACCCATCCGCTGCGCCGACGCCCGACGCGACGGCGAAGGCGTGCCCATCCTGCGGCACGCTGGCGTCCGGTCGCTTCTGCTCGAGCTGCGGAACCGCGCTCGCCGGTGCGACCTGCTCCACGTGCTCCGCTCCGCTCACACCCGGCGCGCGCTTCTGCCACCGCTGTGGCACCCCCGCCGGCTCGACGTCCGTTCCCTCGCGCGGTTTCGCTGGCATGTTGCCCTGGGCCGTGGCCGCCATCGCCCTCCTCTCCGTGATCGCCCTCATCGTCGGCCAGCGCTTCGGCGCCAAGCCGGACGCCGACGACGCCCCATCGGCTAATGCGCCCTTGGCCGGCGCGACCGGCGCCATGTCGCGCGCTTCCGACATCAGCCAGATGACGCCGGAACAACAGGCCGAGCGACTCTTCGATCGCATCATGCGGGAGTTCGAAGCGGGAAAGATCGACAGCGTGCGCATTTTCATGCCGATGGCCATCGAGGCCTATCAGCGCCTCGCTCCCCTCAACCTCGACCAGCGGTACGACCTCGGCCACATCGGCGAGGTCGGCGGCGATTCAACGCTCGCGAGAGCGCAGGCGGACACCATTCTACAGACTCGGCCCACACACTTGCTCGGACTGATGCTCGCGGCGCAGGCGGCACGCATGGAAAAGAACGAGACGCGCGCACGCGAGTTCGACGCCAGGTTGCTCGCCGCCGAGTCGGCCGAACTCGCGGCGGCACTGCCTGAATACCTGCTCCACGGCAACGGCATCAAGGCCGCGATCGACGCGGTGCGCTCAACCAGGAAGTAACTACAAATGACGACTATCCACGTAGCTCATAGTCCCGACTCGGACGACGCATTCATGTTTTACGCGCTCGCCGCGGGAAAGATCGATACCGAAGGACTCACGTATGTTCACGAGCTGCAGGACATCGAGAGCCTCAACCAGCGCGCCAAGCGCGGCGAGCTCGAGGTCACGGCCGTCTCGATCCACGCGTACGCATATCTGAGCGATCAGTACGCGCTCCTCCCGCACGGCGCGTCAATGGGCGATCGCTACGGCCCCCGCCTCGTCGCGCGCAAGCCGGCGACGCGCGCCGAGGTAAAGGGCAAGCGCATCGCGATTCCCGGTCCGCTGACGAGCGCCTTTCTCGCGCTGCAGATGTACGAGCCGGATTTCATCCCCGTCTTCACCCAGTTCGATCTCATCGAAGACGCGGTGGTGAACGGTGACGTGGACATGGGGCTGCTCATCCACGAAGGCCAGCTCACCTTCGGCGACCGCGGCCTGCACTTGGTAGCCGATATGGGTGAGTGGTGGTTTCAAGAGACTGGACTACCTCTTCCACTAGGCGGCAATGTCATCCGGAAGGACCTTGGAGTCGAACTTACGCGCAAGGTTTCGCGCCACCTTCGCGACAGCATCGCATACGGATTGAATAACCGCGTCAGTGCGCTCGACCACGCCATGCAGTTCGCCCGTGGCCTCGACCGGGCCAAGGCAGACGCCTTCGTCGGGATGTATGTCAACGATTGGACGCTGGATTACGGCGCCCGCGGCCGAGAGGCGGTACGCCTTTTCCTCGAGCGAGGTGTGGCGCTCGGGCTGGTCACGAAACCGGTCGACGTGGAGTTCGTGGACTGAGGCTTTCGCGGGCACTCGTAGCGCGTCGCCAAGTTGGGTAGCCAAAGCCGGACAGTCGCGCCCAACCACCAGTATTAGCAACGATTTACCTATAGTGCACGTATATTCCTCGATGCTATTTCCTCGGTGTCTCACACGGCGCTCTGCGCGCGCGCGCGCGTTCGCCGTGCTGCTGATTGGCCCCGCCGCCCACGCACAGTCATCCCTCACTTTTCGGTCCGGCGACACGCTTCGACTGTCTCTCGGAGATGCCGTGTCGATCGCCATGCGGCAGAGTGACGAGGTGGGCATTTCCGCCGCGCAGGTGGATGTCGCCGACGCACTGTACGGGGGCGCTCGAGCCAACCTCCTTCCGCAGCTTCGGCTGAATACTTCGTAC
>DATCGM010000084.1:0-6384 GCA_036508915.1 Gemmatimonadaceae bacterium | reverse complement strand
GTCGGCGCGGGCCTTGGCACTTTCGCTGGCCTGAAGGTGGTGCGGTACAACAATGCGCATCCCGGCAGCAAACTCGACAAATGGCTCCTCAGCGGGTCGATCGTTCCGGCCGAGGGCGGCGGACACACGCTGCGGTGGTCGCTCATACCCGGTGTTTCGATAGGGCGTTCATCGAAGGCGCCGTGAGCGCGCTCTCGTCGTGAAGCGCGGACCCAAGAGCGGCATCTTCATCATCGCGCCGATCGCCGGTCCGGTTGGTGCGCGCATCGCCGAGCTGCAGGGCGCGCACGACCCGCGGATACTCAAGCTGGGTCCGCCGCACGTCACGATCGCGGGATCGTCCGGGGTCGGACCGATCGCCGCGAACACGCCGGTCGAGGAGCTCGAGGAGAAGCTCGGCGCCATCGCGGCAGGCACGGCGCCCATCTCGCTGCGCTTCGGCCGACCGACGAAGTTCATGCAGACGGAGATCGTCGTCCTCCCGCTCGATCCGCACGGCGCCCTTCGCACGCTGCACGAGCGGATCAAGCTGAGTGGACTGCGGAGCGCGCCATCGCGATTCTTTTTTACGCCGCATGTCACGCTAAGCCTGTACCGTGAGCTCCCGAAGGAGGCGCTCAACGCGCTGCTGCGGGAGAAGTTCGACGAGCTGGTGGTGGTGGACCGGATCGAGGCGCACCTGACGCAGGATACGGGGGAGTCGAGGAAGCTGGTTACTTTGCCGCTGCTGGGTGGATGAACTTCGCCCGCTCGCTGGCGCTCGCTCTTCGGCCCGCGACCGCGCGGCGACCGCGCGGCGAGCGGGCGGAACAGCTCACAGATTAAGATTTCAAGGTGATCAAAAATCTTCTCGCCGATTTGGAAGCAGACATGTCCGCCGAGTCCGCGGCGCGATTCACGGATCTCGTCGTCGAGCATCTCGCCTCGACTCGCGCTGGCGACGGTCCCGTCAGCACGTCGCTGAGCTCCGAGCAGATCGCGGCTCGCTTCGACGAGCCGCTCCCGCTCGAGGGCGCATCGCTGGAATCCGTCGTCGGTCGGTTGCGCGATGAGGTTCTCGCCGACTGCAATCGCCTCACGCATCCCCGCGCCGTCGGTCACCAGGTCTCGGCTCCGCTCCCCGCGGCCATCTGGACGGAGTCCATCATCGGCGCGCTCAACCAGTCGGTCGCCGTCGCGGAGATGTCGCCCACGGCGACGGTGCTCGAGCACCGCGTCATCCGATGGATGTGCGATCTCGTTGGCTATCAGGCTGGCGCTGGAGGGACGCTCACGAGTGGCGGCACCGAGGCAACCTTCACCGCGCTGCTCGCCGCGCGCGCGGCGGCGATTCCCGATGTGTGGACGAATGGTGTGGGCGCGAATCCGCCCGTCGTGATCTGTGGCGTGCACACGCACTACGCCGTGTCGCGCGCCGTGGGCGAGCTGGGGATCGGCATGCGCAACGTCATCGTGGTGCCGACGCGCGACTGGGCCATGAACACCGACGCACTCGCCGAGGTGCTCGATCGTCTCGATGATGACGGCAGACCGGTGATGGCCGTCGTCGCTACCGCGGGGACCACGGCGACAGGCTCGTTCGACGATCTGCAGACGATCGGCGCACTCTGCGACGCGCACGGGGTCTGGCTCCATGTGGACGCCGCGCATGGCGGATCCGCGCTCTTGAGCCAGCGGCACCGCAGTCGTCTGCGCGGCATCGAGCACGCGCGGTCGATCGCCTGGGATCCGCACAAGATGATGCTTCTTCCCCTGGCGGCGGGATTGTTGCTCGTCCGAGACGAGCGAGTGCTCGAGTCGGCGTTCTCGCAGCGCGCACCGTACCTCTTTCACGGCGGCGACGGTGAGCGAGTGTGGGATCAGGGAGTGCGCAGCTTCCAGTGTTCGCGCCGCGCCGACGTCATCAAGCTCTGGGTGGCGCTCCAGCGCTACGGCGCGAATGGCATCGGCGCGCTCTACGACCGTCTCTGCGACGTCACCATGGCGATGCACGACATGCTCGTCGCGCATCCGTCGTTTGCGGTGCTGCACGTGCCGACGTCGAACATCCTCTGTTTCCGATACGTCGGCGACGGCTCGCTCGACGACGAGGCGCTCGACGTGGTGAATCGCGAGCTGCGCGAGCGGTACAACCGGTCGGGGGCGGGATGGATAACGGCGACGGAGCTCGACGGGCGGAGGGTGCTACGCGTGACGATCATGAACCCGAGAACGAGCGAGCACCACGTGCGAGAGATCGTCGAGGGGCTGGCGCGAGAAGCAGCCTCGATGTAAACAGGTCCTTCACCGCGGTGGGCTGTGGAACCCTTCGCACCGCCACAAGATTGGTGTGCAGATACCCGAGAGGCGGCACAGCCGCCGCCCCGAGAGCACGGCGCGTCGCGCCGCGCGCCCCGACACCCGCTTGAATATGAAAGCCAACTCCATTCTCGACACCATCGGCAACACTCCTCACGTCCGACTCAACCGACTCTACGCCGACGTCGCTGCGCCGAACGTCGAGGTGTGGCTCAAGCTGGAGCGCAACAATCCGGGTGGGAGCATCAAGGACCGCATCGGCATCGCGATGGTGGAGGACGCCGAGCGTCGTGGACTGCTGAAGAAGGGATCGACGATCGTGGAGCCGACGTCGGGCAACACGGGAATCGGGCTCGCGATGGCGGCGGCGGTGAAGGGATACCGCTGCATTCTCGTCATGCCCGATTCCTTTTCAGTCGAGCGGAGGCGTGTGCTCACCGCGTACGGCGCGGAGCTCGAGCTCACGCCGCGCGAGATCGGCATGAAGGGCTCGATCGCGAAAGCCCAGGAGATCGTTGCCGCAACGCCCGGCGCCTGGATGCCGATGCAGTTCGACAACCCGGCCAACGTCGAGATCCACAAGACAACGACGGCGCAGGAGATTCTTCGCGACTTCCCGGAAGGAATCGACTACCTCATCACCGGCGTCGGCACTGGCGGCCACATCACTGGTGTAAGCGAAGTGCTCAAGGAGACGATGCCGAAGCTCAAGACCTTTGCGGTCGAGCCGGCGAAGTCCACGGTGCTGAGCGGCGGCACGCACACGCCGCACAGAATTCAGGGCATCGGCGCCGGCTTCATCCCGACCAACTTCCACGCCGACACGGTGGACGGATACATCCAGGTCACGGAGGAAGACGCCTTCCGCTACGCCGTCCGCGCGGCAAAGGAAGAGGCGGTGTTCGTCGGCCCGTCGTCAGGCGCGTCGCTCGCCGCCGTCGCGAATAAGCTGCCGGACATTCCGGCGGGGAGCCGGGTGCTGACGTTCTGCTACGACACCGGGGAGCGGTACCTGTCGGTTGAAGGACTCTTCTGATGGCCGAAGGCGCTCGTCACAACGCCTTCTTGATCGCAGCCTCGATGTTCTGATCGCCGCCAACGCCTGTGTAAACGACCTTCCCGCGCCTGTCCAGCACGACAATGTACGAGGTCGCGGGCACGTCCCACTTCCCCGTCGCGTCGCCCTTCGTGTCGAAGAGCTGCTCGCCGGGGACGCCGTACTTGACGACGTGCAGCTTCACGCGATTCACCCTCTGATTCACGCTCACCGCGACGGCGACGAACTTCACCCGATCGCCGTACGTCGCCTGCGCCTTCTTCATCGCGGGGAGCAGATGCTCACAGTTCTCGCACCAGGTCGCCCAGAACTCGATCACCGCCGGTCCCTTCGCGACCTGCGCGAGATCAACAGTCTTGCCGTCGAGTGTCTGGAGCGTCGCGCTCGGCGCGGTGCTGCCGATGGCGAGACCTGAATCCTGCGCGCGCACGACACGCGGTGTGGCGAATGCGAGCGCGCCAGCGACGAAGGCGGTGGCGAGACGAAGGCGAGCTCGAGCGATCATATGATCAGTTGTCCCATCTTCACGAGGTAGTACTCGGCGGCGCCGAGCATGACGAGCGCGAACACTTTCTTCACCGTCAACATCCAGGCACCAGCGCGGGGCAGGCGCGCCAGCCCACCCGTCGACAGGCCGACCACGACGAGCAGCGCGCACATGCCGAGCGAGAAGGTGAGCAGATAGACGAAGCCGAGCATGGCGCTGTGCGTCACCGCCACCCAGGTGAGCACCGCGGCCATCACCGGTGCCGAGCAAGGTGCAGCGACCAGTCCCGACATGGCGCCCATCGCGAGCGCGCCGGAGAACCGTCCTGCCGTCCCGAGGTTCGAGGCCCGGGTCATCATACTCGCCGGCAGCCGAATCGGTACCACGTCCACCATGCTCAAACCGGCGAGGATGAGCACGTTGGCCATGGCGAAGTAGAGCCAGGGGTTGGTGCTGACGCTGCCGAACAGTGTGCCCGTCAGTCCCGCGAAGACGCCGAGCGCCGAGTAGACCAGCGCGAGGCCAGCGACGTATGTGAGCGTGAGCAGCACCGGCCGCATGCGCGACGACGCGACGTCTCCCGTGGATTGGCCGCCGACGATTGCCGCGGTTATCGGGATCATCGGATAGACGCATGGTGTCAGGCTGGTGAGCACTCCGCCCAGGAACAGGGCGGGGAGCGCCAGCAGCGGGTTGCCGTTGAGGAGTTGCTGCGAGATGGAAGGGTCGGGCATGAGCGTAATATACGATTTTGCGGGGCTCGCGCAGTTGGGACCTCAAGTGTTGAGTGGGGGAGTTCTCCAGCAGTGGAAAGTTGAAGTTGTCGAGTTGGGAGATGGTCGCAGATCCCAAGGGAGTAACATCATCCCAGCACGGCACACGTTCGATACGAAACGGCGGAACGGACGATAGCGTCAGTTCCGCTGTTCTGTTTCCTAATGGCCCCCGTCAGAGAGTGACCTTACGCCGAGGCGGTCTACGACAGTCTCAAAACTGTCGTCAACTTCAACTTTGAACTGCAGGAAAACTTCCCCCCTCCAACGACCGACGCCGCCGGCGGCGGAACGAGATCGGCCGGCCAGCCCGGCGGCAGCGCCCCATGGAGGGGAACGACGGGAGGCTGTTGGCAGGCGTCGCGTCGTCGCGGTCGCTCGTGCACCCGGAATGCTGCGTTCCGGCAGGCACCAGCACAAGGCACTTTCGCTGCCGTGATGAGACGTCGCCGAGTGACTCACGTGCACGGCGGCACTCTCGAGTTGCGGTTAGATTCAAAGGCTAGGACGGAATATCAGCCGTCCTGTCGCACTGTCTGACCGTCATCCTGTCATCCCGCTTTCAAGTGGCTCCTCAGTTCATCTACGTCATGAAGGCCCTGCGGAAGGTCGTTCCGTCGGCGCGGGTCATTCTCGACGATATCTGGCTTTCGTTCTATCCCGGCGCGAAGATCGGCGTACTCGGCGCCAATGGCGCGGGGAAGTCCTCGTTGCTGCGCATCATGGCCGGCGTCGATGAGAACTTTCAGGGCGAAGCGTGGGCCGCGAAGGGGACGAAGATCGGCTACCTCCCGCAGGAGCCGCAGCTCGACCCGACCAAGGACGTGCGCGGCAACGTCGAGGAAGCAGTCGCCGCGCAGCGCAAGCTGCTCGACCGGTTCAACGAGATCTCGATGCAGTTCGCCGAGCCGATGGACGACGACGCAATGACGAAGCTGCTCGACGAGCAGGCGCGCGTGCATGAGCGCATCGACACACTCGATCTATGGAATCTCGACAACAAGATCGAGATCGCGATGGAAGCACTGCGTCTTCCGCCGGATGATGCCGACGTGACGAGGCTTTCTGGCGGCGAGAAGAGACGTGTGGCGCTGTGCCGCATTCTGCTCGAGCAGCCCGACATGCTGTTGCTCGACGAGCCCACCAATCATCTCGACGCCGAGTCCGTCGAATGGCTGGAGCATTTCCTCGGCGACTTTCCTGGCACCGTCGTCGCTATCACGCACGATCGCTATTTCCTCGACAACGTCGCGAAGTGGATCCTCGAGCTCGATCGCGGCAAGGGGATGCCGTACGAGGGGAACTACACGAACTGGCTCGAGCAAAAGCGCGAGCGTCTCAAGCAGGAAGAGAAGACCGAGTCGGCTCGTCAGCGTACCCTGACACGAGAGCTGGAGTGGGTGCGCATGGCGCCTCGCGCGCGTCAGGCCAAGAGCAAGGCGCGTATTCAGAAGTTCGAGGAACTCCAGGCCGAAGACACCGGCGACAAGGTGCTCCAGCATGAGATCACCATTCCACCACCGCCGCGCCTAGGCAATGACGTCGTCATCGCGAAGGGGTTGAAGAAGGCGTACGGCGACAAGGTGTTGTTCGACGATCTCACCTTCTCGTTGCCCCGCGGCGGCATTGTCGGCGTGATCGGACCGAATGGTGCGGGCAAGACGACACTGTTCCGGATGATCGTCGGCGAGGAGAAGCCCGATGGCGGCGAGCTCAAGATCGGGGAGACGGTGGAGCTCGCGTACGTGGATCAGGGCCGCATTCTCGAT
>DATCGM010000083.1:0-11378 GCA_036508915.1 Gemmatimonadaceae bacterium | reverse complement strand
GCGCGGCCTCGGCACCAGCACCGCCGTGCCGCGCTGCCATCCGAAGCGGCGCGCCTCCGCGCAGGTCGGCGTCCAGATGTCGAGCCGGTTGCCTTTGATCTTCTTGCCCGTGTCGTCGATGAGGAAGCGGCCGAAATAGTTTCGGCCGACGTAGACCTCGAGGTAGCGCGCGAGCGGGAAGATGCGCGGGTCGGCGGCGACGATCCCTTGCCGCACGTAGCGATCGCGACGCGTGAGGCCCTTCAGGCAGTATGCCGTGAGCGCCACCGGCACCGGATCGCCGTAGCGAAGAGCCGCGATGCGGTCGATCGCCCAGTTGGCCGCGGCGCCGCGCACGAGCGCGCCCTCGAGGCGAAACGTCCCGAACACGACGGTGGGCTCGAACAGAATCGGCTGAACGGGGAGCATGCCGTCGCGAATGCGCAGCACGCTCGCACTCACGCCAACGACGAGCATGAGGGCGAGCATCGCCGCGCCGTACCACGACTGTCGGCGGCGTGAGCCCGAGCGTCGCGAAGGCGTGAGGGGAGAATGCGCCATGCTGCTCGCGGGCACGGCCGCGCCACCGGGTGGAGTGCCCGGTGGAGGCGACAGATTCACGCCAACACCTCGCGAACCAGCGCGTCGCCCACCGCGATCGCCCACGTCATTCCGTTGTCGGCCATCTCGCCGATGCGCGCCGGAAGCGCGTACTCGACCGCTCCGCCGCGCGATTTCTTGTCGAGACGAGTGGCTTCGAGCACCACGTCCGGGTGGAGGAAGGCAGGACGGGCGACGGGAAGCGCCGCGCGCCGCAGGATTCGCTCGATCTCCGCCGCCGTTCCCGATTCGGCCACACCGATCCGCTCCGCGAGGCGCGCCTCGAGCACCATTCCGATCGCGACGCATTCGCCATGCAGCAGCTCGTACCCGCTCGCCTGCTCGATCGCGTGGCCGAGAGTGTGCCCGAAGTTGAGCGTCTTCCGCCGGCCGTGCTCGCGCATGTCCGAGAGCACGATTTCCGCCTTGATCTCGACGCTTCGCGCAACGGCGTCAAGCGTCGCGGCGGTGTTGCCGGAAATGATCGTCCCGGCGAGCGTGTCGAGTGAGGCGAGGTAGTCGGCGTCGGCGATCACGCCATGCTTGAACGCTTCCGCGAGCCCCGCGCGGCGATGTACCACGGGCAGCGTATTCAACACCTCGACGTCGGCGAGCACGACGGCGGGCGGGTGAAACGCGCCGACGAGATTCTTTCCCGCGTCCGTGTCGACGCCGGTCTTTCCACCGACCGACGCGTCGATCATGGCGAGGAGCGATGTCGGACACTGCACCACCGGAATGCCGCGCATGAAGGTCGCCGCGACGAATCCCGCGAGGTCGCCGACGACTCCACCGCCGAGTGCGACGAGCGTCGTGTCGCGTGCGCAGCCGGCGGCGAGCAGCTCATCGGTGACGCGCGCCCATGTCTCCCGCGTCTTGTATGCCTCGCCAGCGGGAATGACGTGCAGCGAGACGCGCCCATGCGCCGCGAGCGACGCGACCAGCGCATCGGCGTAGTGCGGTCCGACGTGCACATCGGTGACCACGGCAAAGCAGTGTGCGGGAGCAACGGCCACGATTTCCGCCGCGAACCGGTCGCGCAGCGCCGGTGCGATGCGGACGGAGTACGAGCCCGCGTCGATCGTGCGGACGTCTTCCTTCGCTGCTTCCGCCATCACGCTACCAGGTGACTTCGCCCGCCCCGGCGCGCCGGTTGGCCAGGCGTGCGAGAGTGAACAGCAGGTCGGAGAGGCGATTCAAGTAGATGACGGCGAGCGGGGGGAGCTCGACCTCGTGCGAGAGGCGGACGACATGCCGTTCCGCGCGGCGGCACACGGTGCGCGCAACGTGCAGTGCGGCGGCCTTGGGCGTGCCGCCGGGAACGATGAAGGCGCGCAGCGGCTCGAGCTCACTCTCGCCGTCGTCGATGGCGCGCTCGAGCTCGGTGATGCGTCCTTCGTGGATGCGCGCCTTTTCGAGATGCAACGCCATTTTGTCGCGGTCGGGGGTGGCGAGGAGCGCCCCGATCGCGAACAGGTCGCGCTGTATGGGAACGAGCACCTCGTCGATGCGCGGCATCATCTCGATGCAGCGCGCCATTCCGATGACGGCGTTAAGCTCGTCGACGTCACCGTAGGCTTCGACGCGGATGTCGTCCTTGGGAACGCGCCCCCCGCCGAACAATCCGGTGTCGCCGGTGTCGCCGGTCTTTGTGTAGATCTTCATGGGGGGAATATAGGGCGCTCGGCTCGTGGCGCCGAGCGCCCCGACTAGCGATCTTGGCTTCATGGAACACGAACTCAAAGACATCACCATCATTGGCGGCGGCCCAGCGGGCCTGTTTGCCCTCTTCTGCGCCGGAATGCGCGGCGCCACGGCACAGATTGTCGACGCGCTTCCCGAGCTCGGTGGCCAGCTCGCCGCGCTCTATCCGGAGAAGTACATCTTCGACGTTGCCGGATATCCCAAGGTGCTGGCGAAGGATCTCGTGCGCTCGCTCGCGGAGCAGGCGGCGCAGTTTCAGCAGCCGGTGCATCTCGGGCAGCGCGTCACGGGGCTCGAGGAGCGCGACGGCATCTTTGTGCTGCACACAGAGAAGGCCGAATTCCGGTCCAGGTCGATCGTGATCGCGGCAGGGATCGGCGCATTCTCGCCGCGCCGGCTGCCACAGGCGTGCGCCGAGCCCTGGTACGGCAAGGGGATCTTCGATCTCGTCACGGATCCGAAGGAGTTCGCGGGGCAGCGGGTCGTGATCATCGGTGGCGGAGATTCCGCATTCGATTGGGCGACCCAGCTCTCGGGTGTTGCGACGCACGTCTCGCTCGTCCATCGCAGCGACCGCTTCCGCGCGCATGGCGCCACCGTCTCACAGTTCGACGCCGACGTCAAAGCCGGACGCGCGTCGATGTTCACCTTCCATGAGATCGGCGACGTGCTCTGCAAGGCGGGACACGATCGGTTCACGCACATCGTGCTGCGCGATGTGAAAGCGAAGACGACCACGGAGATCGAAGCCGACGTCGTGCTGCCGATGCTCGGATTCGTGAGCGACATCGGCCCAATCGCTGAGTGGGGGATGACGCTCGAGAAGGACGAGATCGTCGTGAATCAGTTGATGGAGACGGGACGCACCGGGATCTGGGCCGCCGGCGATGTGACGACGTATCCCGGGAAGCTCAAACTGATCTCGTGTGGATTTGGTGAGGCGGCGACCGCGGTGAACCAGGCGGTGCACTGGATCTACCCGGAGAAGAAAGTCGCGCCGGGGCACTCGAGCAACATGGCCATCTTCGGGCAAAAGGACGACTGAGCGGGCGGCGGCAAAGGCGCGTGAATTCATCACGCGCCAATACTCGTCGCGACGCGCCTACTTGCTCTTCACCAGGATTACGCCGCCGCTTCCTGCTACCGTGCCCCAACGCTGGGCCGCATCGGTCGCGTTGATGTATCTAATCTCGAGGATCGAGCTCGGTGAATAACGGCTCAGGTTATCCACCGTGAGCAGTGGACCGCCATCGATGGAGACGTGTACGGAGCCGGCGGACCTGTTCTGGCCGCTCGAGGCACCGCGCGCCATCAGGAAGCGCGGCCGCAGGCGCTGCACTGCCTGTAGCGCATCACCGCTCTGCACCGTCGCGTCGGCCAGCTCGGCGGCGGTGATCACGTCCGGGTTCAATACGGGTGCGGTGGCCGTGCCGCTCGCTTCGGTGGCTGGTGACGGATTGCTCGAGCAGGCCACGGCAACCAGAAAAAACGCAGATGTGCAAATTCGCTTGCTGAACACGATTCCTCCTCGCGAATGATGTTGAACTGTGTAGAGGGTCTGTCGCAGAACGCTGGCACTGCGGAACTCCAAGCGTACGCGCAGTGATAGCAAGACACCAGAGTGCGTCGCCAAGTTCCTTCACGACGGCGTCGGGAGACGCGTCCAACGCCGATCGCTCGCTCATCCGTACGTCACGCGCGGATCCGCCTTCGCATACGCGATGTCGGTGATCAGGTTCACCAACACGAAAACCGCGCTCAGAAACAGCACTGAGCCCTGAATTGCCGGCAGGTCGCGCCGCGCGATCGCGTTGACGACATAGCGGCCGAGTCCCGGCCAGGAGAAAATCGTCTCGGTGAGAATGCTGCCGGTGAGATACGCACCGAAGTCGAGCCCGAGCACCGTAATGATCGGGATGAGTGCGTTGCGCAGCGCGTGACGACCGACGACGCGCCACTCGCTCGATCCTTTCGCCCGTGCGGTGCGCACGTAGTCGGCGCCCAGGGCGTCGAGCATGGCCGAGCGAGTCATGCGCGCCAGAAACGCGATGGAGCGCATTCCGAGCGCGAGCGCGGGAAGGGCGAGATATCGGAGACCACCGAAGCCTGACGGCGGAAGCCAGTGCAGCGTGACCGCGAAGACCAGGATGAGCAACAGTCCAACCCAATACACGGGGAAGCTGATGCCGAGATACGCGACGACGAGCCCGATCCGGTCGATTGTGCTCCCGGGCCGACGGCCGCTTAACACCCCCAGCGTCACGCCGAGGACCGTCGCGAGAAGCATCGCCGCGCCGGCGAGCTGAAGCGTCTTGGGAAAGCGCTCGAGTATGTCGTTGCGAATGGGACGATTCGTGATGTACGACTTTCCGAGATCGCCCTTCGCGATGCCGGCGATGTAGTGGCCGAACTGGACGGGAAGGGGATCGTCGAGCCGCAGCTCGGCTCGGAGTCGCGCGATCGTGGCTTCGTCGGCGCGTTCACCAACCATCGCCATGACCGGATCGCCGGGCGCGACATACAGAAGAAGGAACGCGACGACGAGCACGCCGAGCAGCGTGGGGATCGAGAGCAGAAGTCGCCGGAGGATGAAGGAGCCCATGCTATTTCCCGCCGGAGACTTTCGTCACCGTCGTCCAGGGCTGGCCGTTGAAGATGACCGGAGGCACGAAGCCGCGAATCCAGGGTTGCACGGCGTTCAACTCGTTGTAGAAGTAGAGGAACACCATCGGCGCTTCACGAAATGCCAACTCATCGGCCTGCCTGTACAACGCGATGCGCTTCGCCTCGTCTTGCTCGCGCCGGGCGGCGCTGACGAGACTGTCGAACTGCGCGTTGCTGAAGTACGACACGTTGCCGCCGACGCCCTTGTTCGCGCTGTGGAGCAGTGGATAGAGAAAGTTTTCCGCGTCCGGGTAGTCGGCGTACCAATCCTTGACGAAGAGATCCGTCTGTCCCTTCCGTGCTGCTTCGCGTGCCGCGGCGCTTTCGCGCTGAATGATTTTCACGCGAATGCCGGAGAGCTGAAGATATCCCTGCAACGTCTCGGCGATGCGAACATAGATGGGATTCGTGGATGTCCAGAGCTCGACGTCGATGCCGTTTGGAAAGCCAGCCTCGCGCAGGAGCTGCCTGGCGCGCAGCGTGTCGAACTGATAGCCGATGCGCGTCTTGTCGCCGCCGGGGAGCTCGGGAGGAATGACGCCGGAGGCGAGCTCGCCGCGTCCGGCGATCAGATTGCGAACGAGGATGCGCCGGTCGATCGAATGATTGAGCGCCTGGCGAACCCGGACGTCCCGGAGTGGTCCCCGCGTCGTGTTGATGGCGACGTAGACGAGCTCGAGCGACGGCGTGGAGTGAAGCAGCTTCTTTCGTTCTGTGTCTTCTTCCCAGCTTCGGATGTCGCCCTGCGGAATCTGCAGCACGTCGACGTTGCCGCTCTCGAACTCTGCCACGGCGGTGCTCGGTTCGGCGATGATGCGGGCCTTGAGCGAATCGGCTTTGGGCGCCCCGCCCCAATAATTCCTGTTCGGTGCGAAGAGGAGATAGTCGTCGTGCTTCCACTCGACGAGCTTCCACGGCCCCGTGCCGACTGGATTCTCGCCGAAGTTGGCGGGGATGTTGTCGGGTGCGATGGACGCCACCGGCATTGCCAGCAGCTTCGGGAAGATTGCGAAGGGCTCCTTGAGCGTGACGACCAGCGTCGAGTCGTTCGGCGTCGCGAGCCCCGCGATGCCGGCCGCCTTGCCGTCGGCGAACTCCCGGGCGCCCTTGACCGGATAGAGTGGCCAGCCGCGTCCGCCTTTTACCTTGGGGTCGAGCACGCGCTGCCAGCTCAGCGCGACCTGCCGCGCAACGAAGGGCGTCCCATCGGTGAATGTGACGCCGCGACGCAGATGGAAGGTGTACACGCTTCCATCGGGCGAGACGTCCCAGCTCGTCGCGAGCGCTGGCTCCACCCTGGCGTCCGGGGTGAATCGCGTCAGGCCGTCAAACAGGTAGCCCACGGCCCGCCCGGTGGGGACGTCAGTGGAAAGGGCGGGGTCGAGCGAGCGCGGATCGTAGGTGTCGCGCGAATCGATGAGGGTGCGTCGGCGGGCACCGTCGCCTCCCCCGCCGCAGGCGGACAGGAGCAGGGCCAGAAACAGGGCGGTGCAACGGCGCATGATGTTCTGGCGTAAGCAGTTGACAGGGATGTGAAGGCGCGAGAACTTACGCGCGTCAGGGAGAAGCGTCAATCAAAACACGCGCCCGCCGGATGACTTGCCGCGCGGGCGCCGTTCGTCTCTAGCTGCAAGTTGCGTCCCTTCGCTCATCGCCGTCAATCGAGCCGCATGGCAGACCCAAAGGATCGTTCACAACGCCAGACCACGCGCCTCGACGGATATGTCTATCG
This sequence comes from Gemmatimonadaceae bacterium, assembly GCA_036508915.1. Taxonomy (GTDB): domain Bacteria; phylum Gemmatimonadota; class Gemmatimonadetes; order Gemmatimonadales; family Gemmatimonadaceae; genus AG11. Next base: position 4,699 of record DATCGM010000083.1, on the reverse strand, counting down.
TCGCAAGCTCGACGCGCGCGAGCTCATTCCGGCCATCGGGGCGGGGATCGTGACGGGATTCGCGGTGTTCTACGTGGCGCGGCTCTTTCTGGAGCGTACGCCGCTCCTTCCTGAAGAGCGGCGTTTCGGCAAGCATCACGCGTCCGGACGAGCGACGGAATGACCGGGGGGAGGGGGCGCGGAGCTGCGTGGCGACGTGTCGCGCTCACCGCTGCTCTAATTGTTTTCATGCCGGCGCTCGGGCACGCACAGAGTCTGGAATGCGAGGCCGGTGAGCGAGAGGTCCGCTCGATGGAGTTCCGTGGAAACACGGTATTCCGCGCGAGCGATCTCGCGCTGCGCGTCGCGACGACGCCATCGGAATTCGTGCGGCGCATCATTCGCATCGGTGGCGCCAAGCACTGCATCGACAGCGACGAGCTCCGGCTCGACGTAGGGCGGCTGCGGGTCTTCTACCGCCGGCACGGCTACTTCTCCGCGAAGGTCGACACGCTCGTCGCACCCGTCCTCGATGGTTACGGCGGCGTGAAGGTCACCTTCGTCCTCAAGGAGGGGGAGCCGGTGCGCGTGGACACGCTGCGCATCTCCGGCCTCGACAGCGTCATCGCGCCCATCGCCGATACGAGCTCGCTCGGACTGCCTCGCGGCATGATCTTCGACGGCACGAAGATTCAGACGGCGATCGATTTGATCAAGACGAGGCTGCGCAACAACGGCTATCCACGCGGCGACGTGAATGCCGGCTTCAGCGTCGATACGGTGAAACGCCTCGCGGTCGTGAACCTGGATGTGCTGCCGGGAGCGCTGGCGCACATCGGGACGATTCGCGTGAGCGACGAACCGCTCCCTGGCGCGCCGCGGCGAATCACCGACGCGACGATCCGTCTGCTCCTCGGATTGCACGAGGGCGATCTCTATCGGGAGCGCGAGCTGATCGACGCGCAGCGCACGCTGTACCAGACCGATCTCTTTCGTCGCGTCGAGGTCGCCCTCGCGTCCGACAGCACGACGGCGCACAACGACTCGCTCGTCACGCTCGACGTGCTCGTTGCCGAGAACTATCTGCGGCAGGTCGAGACGGAAGAAGGCTGGGCGGTGCTCGACTGCTTCAAGGCTCGCGTGCAGCTCATCGACAAGAATTTTCTCGGCGATGCGCGCCGCGTCGAGCTCTCGGCGCAGGTCTCGAAGATCGGGTGGGGCGAGCCGACGCGCTTCGCGGCCGGGAGCCTGTGCGCGCCGGCGATCCGCGCGGACACCTTCAGCGCCAAGCTCAACTACTTCACCGGAGCGATGCTGCGTTTGCCGACCCTGTTCGGCACCCGGACGTCGCCGACTCTTTCGATCTACAGCGAACGGCGCGGCGAATATCAGGCCTTTCTCCGCACGACGCTGGTGGGTGGCGAAGCGTCTATCACGCACGAGCTGTCTCGCGGGATCCCGCTCCGGCTCGCGTACTCGCTCGAGTACGGACGCACGGAAGCGCAGCCGGCGCTCCTCTGCGCGGTGTTCAACCGATGCGACGCAGAATCGCGCGCGCTGATCACGGATCGCAATCGGCCGCTCGCCGTGGGCAGCGCGCATGTCGAACGGCTGCGCACGGATAATCCGATCAACCCGCGCTCGGGTACCGTACTCCGGCTCGACGTGCGCGGCGCGGCGAAGGAGATCGGCTCCGATCCGGAGATCCAGTTTCTCAAAGGGCTGCTGGATGCCTCGGTATATCGCCCCGCCGGACCTTCGGTGACGCTCGCCGCGCGAGTACGAATCGGCGCCGTGCTCGGGCGCACACTGTCGTTCGGCGATCCAGTGGGTTTCATCCCGCCACAGGAGCGGCTGTACGCGGGCGGAGCGGCAAGCGTGCGCGGCTACCAGCAGAACGAGCTCGGCGATCTGATCTACATCGCGGAGAACCTTCCGGTGTCACATCCCGGCAATTCTCCAGATACCACGTACCTTGACGTACCCGACACGGCGCGAGTGCGGCGTGTGGTGCCGATCGGCGGAAACTCGCTGATCGTCGCGAACTTCGAGGCGAGGCTTCGCAGCCCGTTCTATCCCGAGCTGATCCAGTTCACGCTGTTCGCGGACGCCGGCGACGTATGGCAGCGGGGGCGCACGGTCGGTGCGAGCGATCACAAGTCGTCAGCGCTCTGGCTGAACGGGCTCAAATGGACGCCGGGTCTGGGCGTTCGGGTGTTCACGCCGGTGGGGCCCTTCCAGGCGAATGTGGGGTACAATCCCTTTGCCCGGCCGGCGGGTGCGATCTACTACGATCAGGCTCCGAGTCCGACGGGATTCGCTCCGCTCTACTGTGTGAGTCCGGGGAACACGATTCCCGCCGTGAAGAACACGAACGGCGACGTCGAGCAGCTCTCGGGCAACACCTGTCCGGCGACCTTCCGGCCCGGGCAGTCGCGCACCTTTCTCAGTCGTCTCACTGTCACCTTCTCGATCGGCCCGGATTTTTGAGCCACCGCCGCCTCGTCGCATGACTCGCCGCAACTTCATCGCCCTCGTCAGCCTGTGCGTGCTCGTCGCGCTCGGGGCGATCGTCGTGGGCGTGGCGGTGTTTGCGACGCAGTCCGAGTACGGGCAGACGGCGATGCGGCGGTCGATCGAAGCCCAAGTGAAGTCGTCGATCAACGGCAAGGTGCACATCGGCCGGATCAGCGGGAGCTTTCTCACCGGCGTGACGATCGATTCGCTCGAGCTGCGCGACGATGAGGATTCGCTGTTCGTGGCCACGGGGAAGGTGACGCTCCGTTACGACCCGCGCGATCTCGTGGACCGGCGGCTGTACTTCCGCAGCGTGGAGCTCGAGCATCCGACAATCGTGCTGCGCCAGCATGAAAACTGGCAGTGGAACTACCGGCGGTTGTTCCGGATCGGCGCAAGCAAGCCGCGGCCGAAGGGCCCCGAGCGCGGCTTCGGCGATTTCGTGATTCTGGATTCCGTGCACATTCGGAATGGCGGAAGCTTCCGTCTCACCATTCCGTGGCATACCGACGATTCGCTGCACGGGGCGCGCCGGGACAGCGCGATTCGCGCCAACGTGGCGCGCAAGGATCACGAGATTCGGCTTACGCGCGAAGGCGTCACGCAGACGTACCGGTGGACGAATGCGTACGCGTTCCTGCCGTACATCCGCATCGCCCACCCGGACACCGTCGGCCAGAGGTTCGTGATCGACACGCTGCACGCGGACGAGTCGACGCCTCCGTTCAAATGGCGGAACGTCTCCGGCGTCGCCCGCGTGCTCGGCGACAGCGCGTGGTTCACGTCGCCGCACTGGGATCTGCCGCATTCGACCGGGTTCGCCGACGGAAAGGTGGTGTGGGGAAGCGATCTGCCGGTGCGCTATGCGATCCACTTCACGGGCGACAGCGTCTCGTTGTCCGACGTCGCGTGGGTCTATCCGACCCTCCCGACGACGGGCGGCGGAAAGATGAAGCTCAACATCGAGAACGAGCGTGAGCTTCAGAAGCTCGACTATGTCATCCACGACATGGACGTGCGCTCGACCAGGTCTCGGCTTCGCGGCTCGATGACGTTCGAGACCGGCGGGACGGTGCTCGCCGTGCACGACGTGAAGCTCCAGGCGGATCCGGTGGACTTCGATCTGCTGCGCACCCTGAATGGAAAGCCATTCCCCGCCGACTGGCAGGGTACACTCACGGGCACCGTCACCGCGCGCGGCGGTCCGCTGACGCACTTCCATGTCGATGCCTCGGACCTGACCTTTCGCGACGCGCATGTGCCAGGCGCCGTGTCGCACGTGCAGGGCAAGGGCGAGCTCGACATTCTGTTCCCCGCGTTCACCGCGTTCCACAAGTTCTACGCGCAGACCGACAAGTTCGATCTTCGCACGCTCGTGGCGATCTACCCCGCGTTTCCGCGGATGACCGGCATCGTCACCGGAAGCGCGGTGCTCGATTCGTCGTGGCTCGATGTGCGCGTCTCGAACGCGGACCTCACGCATACGGATGGACCGGCCGAGCCGACGCACGCCACAGGGGCAGGCCGAATCACCTACGGCGTGCAATTCATGCGGTACGATCTGTCGCTCCAGGCCTCCCCGCTTTCGCTCACGACGCTTGCTCGATCGTATCCCAAGCTTCCGCTGCGCGGCCTGTTCAACGGACCGATTTATGTGAGCGGCATCGCACCCGACCTCGACGTGCAGGGCGATCTCACCGGGCCGGCGGGACACATCACCTACGCCGGAACGGTGGACGCCGACTCGATTGGCGGGTATGGCGCGAAGGGCACCGGTACCTACGACGTGCTGAATGCGGCGATGCTCGTGGGGCGTACCACTCCGCCGTCGCGACTGGCTGGCAGCTACGACGTCGATCTCACAGGTGATTCGCTCGCCAACCTGTTCGGCTCAGTCGCCGTGCGGCTTGGCGCCTCGGATGTAGACGGTCTTCGGGTATCGCATGGCGCTGCGGGCGCTCGCTTCGATCGTGGCGTGGTGTTCATCGATACCTTGCGCCTGGACGGTGACGCGGGAGTGCTCCGCGCTCGCGGTACGCTCGGGCTCACCCGCGCGCCAGGCCTCGACTCGCTCGCACTCGCGTTCGACGTCGATTCACTCGGCGGACTGCGGCGGTATCTGGGCCGAGCAGGCAACCAGGAAATCAAGACGCTCGCGGCCGACACGCTGACCGGATCGCTGGCCTTCCGCGGTGTCGTCCGC
>DATCGM010000082.1:0-4041 GCA_036508915.1 Gemmatimonadaceae bacterium | reverse complement strand
CGGCCTCCGGGGTGAACCGCGTTTCACTCGGCAGCCAGAGCTTCCAGAAGAACGTCCTGGAGTGGATGCACCGCACCCACGACGGCGCCACGACAGCGCGCGCAGTGGGCACCCTCCGCGACGCAGGGATCACCAACCTCTCGCTCGATCTGATCTTCGCTCTCCCTGAATCGCTCTCTCATAACTTTCAATCAGACGTTGAAAGGTTGCTGGCCATGGAACCAGATCACGTGTCGCTGTATGGACTGACGGTCGAGGCAAACACACCGCTCGGCCGGTGGGTCGCCAGAGGAGTAACCGTCGAACAGCCAGAAGAAGGCTACGAGCGCGACTTCCTCGACGCGCACCGGTTGCTGGCCGATGCCGGCTTCGAGCACTACGAAGTCTCCAACTACGCGCGTCAAGGTTGCCGAGCTCGGCACAATTCGGCCTACTGGGCCAACGTCTCCTACGTCGGCGTGGGCCCTGCCGCGCATGGGTTCGACGGGGACGAGCGGCGGTGGAATGCGCGGCACTATGCCGACTGGGTCGCGCGCGCTTCCGCCGGCGAGGATCCGGTGGAGGGGAGCGAGCGGCTCACCGCCGAGAACCATGTTGCCGAGGCGGTGTATTTGGGGTTGCGCACGAGTGACGGGCTGGCCATCCATCCTGCGGAGCTGCCGTTCGTCCAATCCTGGATCGACGCGGGATGGGCCGAGCTTGGCGCAGACGGGCAGCTCCGTTGCACTCCGACCGGCTGGCTGCGCCTCGATGCGCTCGCCGTCGCCTTGACGCATCACCGAAGTCGTTAGCATATTGAGACTTATGGCAACCGCCGACGAGCTCACGCCCCGCGAGCGCCGCGTCCTCGAAGCGGTGATCAAGACGTATGTCCAGACCGCCGAACCGGCTGGGTCGCGGATCCTGTCGCGACGGTTCGGGTTGGGTGTCTCCCCGGCCACCATCCGCAACACGATGAGCGACCTCGAGGAGAAGGGGTTTCTCATGCACCCGCACACCTCGGCCGGCCGCGTTCCCACGGACAAGGCGTACCGGGCGTACGTCGATTCCCTGCTCAATTCGCCGCCCAGCACCATCGTCGGGGCCGAGCGCGACCGGCTGCACGCGGAGATTTCGGCCAGCAACTCGACCATCGAGGCCATTCTCCGCCGCGCCGCGCAATCGCTCGGCGTGCTGACGCAGGAACTCGGCATCGCCCTTGGGCCTCGGCTCTATGCCAGCGTGCTCCGGTCGCTGGATCTGCTGCGCGTCGGCGGCGATCGGCTGCTGCTCGTGCTCGCGCTGGATGGTGGGCTCGTGCGCACGGTGTTCGTCGAGGTGCGGGGGACGGTCGCCAACAGCGCGGTGAGCGACGTGACGCGCGTCCTGAACGAGCGGCTTGCGGGACATACCCTGCGCGAGCTGCGCGCATCCGTCGGGGACCGGCTTCGCGATTCCGCGACCATGCCCGAGGCGGAGGAGCTGCTCAACATCTTCGTGCAGGAAGGGGAGCAGCTTCTCGACGCCGCGCTGCCGCTGAGCGAAGGCAGTGTGATCGTGGGACAGGCCAGCGCGCTCGCCTCGCAGCCCGAATTCGACGGCGCGGCGAACTTGCGGAAGCTTCTCACGCTTACTGAGGAGCCGGCTCGTCTCGCCGACGCGCTTCGTCGCACGCACGCTGGTGATGTGCGCCCTGGCGTGAGCATCACCATTGGGAGCGAGCATGGCGATCCGCGGTTCGATCAATTCACCGTGGTGACCGCCGAGTATCATGCAGGGGAACTTACGGGCGTCATCGGCGTCATCGGGCCGACGCGCATGTCCTACGAGAAAGTGATCTCGCTCGTGCAGCACACGTCGCGCCTGTTGTCGGATCTGTTGTAGCCCTTCTCAACTTCTTGCCAGCATATTCCCGCCTCCATGGCTGACTTCTACGTAACACTCGGCGTCGAGCGCACCGCGCCCGACGACGATATCAAGAAGGCGTATCGCAAGCTCGCGATGGCCTACCATCCCGATCGGAACGGGGGTTCCAAGGAAGCCGAGGAGAAGTTCAAGGAGATCACCGAGGCGTACGACGTGCTGCGCGATCCGCAGAAGCGCGCCGCGTACGATCGGTACGGTGAGGCTGGCCTTCGCGGCGGCGGCGGCGGCGGTGGATACCACCACGTGGATCTTTCCGAAGCGCTCGGGATCTTCATGCGCGACTTCGGCGGATTCGGCGGGCTGGACGACCTCTTCGGGCGCGGTCAGGGCGGAGGCGGCTCGCGCGGCGGCACCGACGTCAAGATCACGATGCCGCTCACGCTCGTTGAAGTGGCAACGGGTGTCGAGAAGGAGATCAGGATCAAGGTGCTCGACGCCTGCGAAGCCTGCTCGGGCAGCGGAGCGGAGACCGGATCCAGGACGCATCAGTGCCAGACCTGTGCTGGCCATGGAGAGGTGCGTCGCGCGCAACGCTCGTTCTTCGGGCAGTTCGTCGCCGTCACACCGTGTCCCACCTGCAAGGGCGAGGGGCAGGTCATCGAGACGCCGTGCAAAAAGTGCAAGGGCGACGGGCGCATGCGCTCCGACAAGTCGATCAAGGTATCGGTGCCCGCGGGCGTTGCGACCGGGCAGTACATGACGTTGCGCGGGGTCGGCAACGTTGGCGCGCGGAAGGGTGCGCGTGGCGACGTGCACGTCATCTTCGAGGTCGCTGACGACCCGCGCTTCGAGCGCGACGGTGACGATCTCTACACCGAAGTGCTCGTCACGTACCCGCAGCTCGTGATGGGCGCGGCACTGCAGGTTCCCACGGCGACGAGCACCATTGCGCTCACCATTCCTCCGGCAACGCAGAGCGGACAGATGTTCCATCTGCGCGGCCGGGGTCTGCCGCGCGTGAATGCGGCCGGCGCGGGAGGCCTGAATGTGCGCGTCCAGCTCTGGACCCCGGACAAGCTCAGCGACGAAGAAGAGCAGCTGGTCGCCCGCCTCGGCGAGATTCAGCGCAACGTGCCAGCGGATCGTGGCAAAGGGCTCTGGACGAAGATGAAAGAGGCGCTCGGCGCATGAACTGGCTTGCCGTGCGCGTCCGGCCGGGCGCGGCGCGGGAACAAGCAATGGCTGCGCTCTTCGACGTCGGCTCTCAAGGTGTGCACGAGGCGGGCGACGAGCTCGTCACACACTTTCCTGGCGACGTCGATGGCGAGATGGTGCGAGCGGCAGTGCTCGCCGCCGACCCGTCCGCGGAGATCGGGATCACCCTCATTCCGGCGGTTGACTGGGCGGAGGAGTGGAAGAAGGGCGTCGGTGCGCACGACCTGGGCACGCTGTCCATCGTGCCGCCGTGGTTGGCTCACGGACGCGATCCCGCGCGCACCATCGTCATCGAGCCGCAGATGGCGTTCGGCACTGGCGAGCATCAGACGACGCGCGGTGTCGTGCGTCTGCTCCCTGCCGTGATTCGGCGTGGCGATCGCGTGGCGGATCTCGGCAGCGGCAGTGCCGTGCTCTCGATCGCCGCGGCAAAGCTCGGCGCGTCGCACGTGACGGCGATCGAGATCGACCACGATTCCATCGAGAATGCTCGAGAGAATGTCGAGCGAAATGGCGTTGCCGATCGCATCACGATCTTCGAGGGCGACGCGACGGTACTGCTGCCGCTCGTGGCGCCCGTGCGTGTCGTGCTCGCGAACATCATCTCTTCGGTGCTCATTGAGATGCTACCGATGATCGCGGCGTCGCTCACGCCCGGTGGCGAAGCGATTCTGAGCGGCATGCTGCTCGACGAGCGCGACATGATGCTTGGCGTGCTTGACGATGGCGGGTGGAATGTGACGGGAGAGGACGCGGAGGGCTTGTGGTGGAGCGCGAGGATCGCGCGCCGGTAGGGACTTTCTACGCGCCTGGTGCGTGGCGCGAACGCGTGGAGCTCGACGAGGGCGCCGCGCATCATGCGCAGGTGAAACGGCTCGCGGTCGGGCACATCGTGCGTCTCTCGAGTGGAGACGGGCGTCGCGCGATTGGCGCGATCGTTGTGCTGCTCAAGCGGCGGCTCGTCGTCGAAATCGACACCGC
>DATCGM010000081.1:0-12972 GCA_036508915.1 Gemmatimonadaceae bacterium | reverse complement strand
CGACGAGCTGCGACCGATGTCGCTCTCGATGACCCGGCCGGCGCCGCTGCTCGCGTGCACATAGCGGCCGCCGCCGATGTAGATCCCGATGTGGCTGACGCCGCGCTTGCCCTTGCCAAAGGTGAGCAGATCGCCCGGGCGAAGGCGCGTCGTGTCGCGCCCGACGGCGAGTCCCGACAATGCCTGCTGACGCGCGGTGCGCGGCATGCTGACCTTGAGCGCGGCCATCACGTAGCGAACGAGTCCGCTGCAGTCGAAGCCGCGTTCGGGGGATTGCCCGCCGCGAATGTACTTCGTGCCGACTTGCGCACGGGCGAGCACGACCAGCGAGTCGCGAAGGGAATGCACCGAAGCGCTCATCGCGGCGAATGGCTTCGCAGCGTCGAGCGTTTCGGCATGTGCCTGCGCTCCCGCCGGCGCCGCACACGCGATCACGAGTGCGCATCCCGCGAAGGGGCGCAGCAAGCGATGACGCAACGCTGTCGTGGCGGGAGAGGGCATGAGGTCGATTGGGAACGGCGCTGGCACTGGAAGGCTCGGTGCCAGGGAAGAGCGGGTCGGGCACGTGTGCCCGGACCAGAGTTCTGGGATGCTATAGCGCCAGTTCGGCGAGGTCAACCTTTGACATTCTTCCGCAACCGGTCCAGTCCAGGCGTCAATAGCGTAACGCTTTGTGAATCACTGCGTTACGCGACACTCGGCTGGCTCAGCGAATCCCGAGCAGCTTGTGCGTTTGAAGGCTCAGGCGCCACTGCGGGTGCGCGAGACAGTAGGCAAGCGCTGCCTCCGTGTTCGCGCGGGTGACCTCCGCAGTGGGCCCATCCATGGGCTGCAGGAAGAACGCGTCGAACGCCAGCGACGCGAATCGCTCTGGCTGAGCATCCGGCTGAATCTGCGGATACACGAGCTTGAGCTCGTGTCCGCGCTCGAGCACCAGCGGCGCGTCGGCCTTTGGGCTGACGCAGATGTGATCGATCCCTGCCGGCGCCGGCTGCGTGCCGTTCGTCTCGACGGCGACAGCGAAACCAAGTGCGTGCAGGGCGTCGATCGCGGCCTCGTCGAGCTGCAGCAGCGGCTCTCCCCCCGTGCAAACGACGAGAGGATTGCCGCCCACCGCGCGTCCGCCGGCGACAGCCGGCCAGCGCGAGAGCACGGCGTCCGCCAGCTCGGTGGCCAAACGGAACTTGCCGCCGTCCGGTCCGACACCGACGAAATCCGTGTCGCAGAATTGGCAGACCGCCGTATGGCGATCCTGCTCGCGTCCCGTCCACAGATTGCAGCCGCTGAAACGGCAGAACACCGCCGGCCGTCCAGCGTTCTGTCCTTCGCCCTGCAAGGTGTAGAAGATCTCCTTCACGACGTACGTCACGCGAGCCTCACAGAGCGACGTACGAAGCGGGATCGGCCGCGCCGGCTTCGCTGAAGCCCTTCAGCCGCAGATGGCAGGCATCGCAATGTCCGCAGGCGATGCCGTCCGGCGAGGGATCGTAGCAGCTCAACGTGATCGAATAATCCACACCAAGCGAGAGACCGAGCTCGACGATCTCGCGCTTCGTAAGATCGAGCAGCGGCGTCTGAATGCGAATTGGCGTCGTGCCTTCGACGCCGCCGCGCGTCGCAAGGTTGGCCATGGTCTGAAAGGCTTTCACATACTCCGGGCGGCAGTCCGGATAGCCCGAGTAGTCGAGCGCGTTGACGCCGATGAAGATGTCGGAAGCACCGAGCACTTCCGCCCATGCGAGGCAGAATGAGAGAAAAATCGTGTTGCGCGCCGGAACGTAGGTGATCGGGATTCCGTGCGAGATTGCATCATCGGTCCGATCCTTTGGCACGGCGATGTCGGCCGTGAGCGCCGAGCCGCCGAAGGTGCGCAGATCGATGTCCGCCACGACGTGATCGAGCACGCCATAGTGCCGAGCCACCCGCCGCGCCGCGTCGATCTCCGACGAGTGGCGCTGGCCGTAGCGAAAGGTCATGGCGTGGACGTCGAGGCCCTGCTGAACGGCAAGGGCGAGCATCGTCGTGGAGTCGAGGCCACCCGAGAGGAGCAGAACTGCTTTACGTGCCTGCATACTGGAAACTTAATGGGCGCTCGCTGGCGCTCGCTCTCGGGGCGCTACCGCCGGCTGCTTCGCAGCGGCTTCGCTCTCAGGGCGGCGGCTACGCCGCCTCTCGGGACGGCACACCGACACAGTGAGGGTGTGCCGTCCTGAGAGCGAGCGGAGCGAGCGCCCAGCGCCCCGAGAGCGAGCCGCAGGCGAGCGCCCCATCAGTTCAGAGCTGACTCCAGATCTTCGATAAGATCGTCGGGATGCTCCAGTCCCACCGAGATGCGCAACAGGTTCACGGGTGCCAGCGTCGTCGGTCCCTCGACCGACGCGCGATGCTCGATGAGCGATTCAGTGCCGCCCAGGCTCGTCGCGCGCGTAAAGAGTGTGAGCCGGCGAGTGAGCTCGAGCGCGGCGTCTTCGCCTCCGCGAAGCTGGATGCTCATCATCCCGCCGAAGTCGCTCATCTGCCGTGCCGCGATCTCGTGGCCGGCATGCGACTCGAGGCCAGGGTAGTGCACGGCATCGATCGCGTCGTGCGATTCGAGGAAGCGAGCGACGGCCATCGCGTTGTCGCAGTGCGCGCGCATCCGCCACGGCAGAGTGCGGATGCCGCGCAGCAGGAGCCAGCAGTCGAAGGGCGAGGGCACTGCACCGCCGACTTTCTGGATCAGCCGCAACCGCTCGACGAAGTCGTCGTCCTTCTTCGCGACGAGAGCGCCGCCGAGCAGGTCGCTGTGCCCGCCGAGGTACTTGGTGGTGGAGTGCATCACGATGTCCGCGCCCAGGTTGAGCGGGAGCTGAAGCACCGGCGTCGCCCAGGTGTTGTCGACGACGCAGCGAGCGCCTACCGAATGCGCGAGCTCGGCGATACGCTCGATGTCCACGACGCGCACGAGCGGATTCGAGGGTGTCTCGACCCAGACGACCTTCGTCGTCGGCCGGATGGCGCGCTCAACCGCGTCGAGGTCCGTCATGTCGACGACGCCGGCCTCCAGTCCCCAACCGCCGAAGATCTCGCGAAGCTGGCGAAGGGTGCCGTAGTAGGCGTCGTCCGGCGCGAGCACGTGGTCGCCGGGCGCGAGTGCCTGGAACACCGAGAGCGTTGCCGCGGAGCCGGACGCGTAGGCAAGCGCGGCTGCCCCGTTCTCCAGCGCGGCGAGTGCGAGCTCGAGCGAGCTGCGGTTGGGGTTGGAGGTGCGGCTGTACACGTGACCGCCGCGGTAGCTGCCATCCGGCTCTCGCTCGAAGGTGGAGGAGAGGTAAATCGGCGTCGTGACGGCGCCCGTGAAAGGATCGGGGGCGTGACCGGCGCGAACGGCGAGCGTCTCGATGCGCATGTAGAAGCTCTGGAAGGGGCCGGCGCTGCCGGCGACGCGTGAAGATACCCGGAGCGCGGGGGATGCAACATGGCGACGGCGGTCTCCTCTCATCCTCTCTTTCAGTCTTCTCTTATCGTCTATCCTCAAGTGGGCGCGATTGGCAATGCGCACCGCAGCCGAGCCGATAACGGTTGCGCGCGAACCAGCAGTAGAAACGATCGGCGAGAGGCCGCACGAATGGAATGCGAAAGAGCCACGCGATCCAGCGGCCGCGTGGCAGCACCTGAAGGAGCTGCTCGATCGCGGCCGCGCCCCGCCAGGTCGTGCCGTCGGCGGCGATGAGCTGCAAGGCGTCGGCGTATGCGCGGGCAGGAATCCAGGGAAAGCGCGCCATCACGCCAGGTTGCTGCGACGACACGACCTCGAGCTGATGCGTGCTATCCCAGTTGCGAAGATTGCCTGAGAGGCGCGTGCAGACGCGACAGTCGCCGTCGAAGACTACCGTGTAGGCACGTCCGACGGACCGTCCGACAGTCAGACCGTAGTAGGGGGCGCCGCGCTCGGCTGCTGCTGTGTCAGACAATGCAGCGTCCCCAATCCCCACACCAGATCGACGGCATGGATGCCGACCACTTGCCGGTTCGGCATGAGCCGCGCGAGCGCGTTGAGTGCGATGCGATCGTTGGGATCGTTGAAGGTGGGTACGAGGACGACGCCATTGGCAATGTAGAAGTTGGCGTAGCTCGCGGGAAGCCGCTCGCCCTGCATCGTCACGGCGCGAGGGAAGGGAAGCTTTACCACCTTCAGCGCTCCGTCGGCAGCGCCGGCGAGCTCGAGGCGCCGCATGTTGTCGGCAGAGCGACGATGATTCTCGTCGTCCGCAGGATCTTCCTCGTACGCGAGCACGATCACACCAGGCGCGACGTAGCGCGCGATGTCGTCGACGTGACCATGCGTATCGTCGCCGACGCACCCCTCGCCGAGCCAGATGGTCTGGCGAATGCCGAGGTACTCGCGAAAGGCGCGCTCGTAGCCGTCGCGGTCGAGACCCGGGTTCCGCACCTGCACGTCGGAGAGGAGCCATTCCTCCGTGACGAGCATCGTGCCTGCACCGTCGGTCTCGATTCCGCCTCCTTCGAGAATCAGGCGGGCACCGTTGTCCGGCCGCTTCGGTTCGACGCGCGGTAGCGCGGTGATGCGCTCGATCGCGCGTCCGACCTCGACGTCGCGCGCGAAGTTCGGATACTTCGCCCATGCGTTGAAGCCCCAGTTCACGAGCTGCACGCCGCCGCGATCGTCGTGCACGAACGTTGGCGCCGAATCGCGGAGCCAGACGCGGTCGTTGGACACGACATGCAGCCGCACATTGGTCGTGACGCCATGCGCCGCGAGATGCTCCTGCGCCGACGCGCGAACCGCGTCGTCATGGCAGAGAATCTCGACGCGCTCGTGCTGCGCGATGACTCGCGCGATCTCGGCGTATACCCACGGGAGAACGCCGAGCTTACCCGGCCAGTCCGGCTCGTGGTGCGGCCAGGCGATCCAGGTGGCGTCGTGAGGATGCCATTCGGCGGGGAAGGTGAATTGGGGCAAAGATCGTTTACGGTTTACGGTTTACCGAGAACAGCGCTCCTTCAGGCCCCCAGATATCTGGAAAGAATCGGCGCATAAGCATCAATCCGCCGGTCGCGCAAGAACGGCCAATTCCGCCGAGTGTCTTCGATGAGCTTGGGGTCGCACTTGGCGATGAGGATCGCCTCGCTCGTGCCCGCCTCGCTGAGGATTCTGCCGAACGGGTCCGCAATGAACGAATGGCCGAAGAACTCGATGCCTCTCGTGCCCGGTTCATCGTCTTCGTATCCGACGCGATTCGCCGACGCGACGAACACGCCGTTCGCGATGGCGTGCGAGCGCTGGATCGTGCGCCATGCGTCCACCTGGGCCGCGCCGAACTCGTCCTTCTCCGCCGGATGCCAGCCGATCGCCGTCGGGTAGAAGAGAATGTCGGCGCCGAGGAGGCTCGTGATGCGCGCCGCCTCTGGATACCACTGATCCCAGCAGATCAGCACGCCGATATTCGCGTACTTCGTGCGCCAGACACGGAAGCCGCTCGCCTGCTTCGCGATCTCGCCGATGGCGTCGATGCGATCGTCATGCGCGGCATCGCCGGGAACGAAGTAGTACTTCTCGTTGAACAGCGGATCGTCCGGGATGTGCATCTTGCGATAGACGCCGAGGAGAGTACCGTCGGCATCTATGACTGCCGCAGAGTTGCGGTAGACTCCCCTCGCCTGCTTCTCGAACACGGGCACGACGAGCACGATGTCGAGCTCCCTGGCGAGCTCCTGCATCGTCTCGGTGGTCGGCCCGGGAATCGTCTCGGCGATATCGAACCGCTCGCTCCTCTGCGACTTGCAGAAGTACGGCGCGTTGAAGAGCTCCTTCAGGCAGATGATCTGCGCACCGAGCGCGGCCGCCTCGCGAATGCGCACGACGGCGGCGTCGACGGTCGCGCGCATGTCCGAGGACGCAGAGTCCTGAATGAGGCCGACGGTGAAGGGGCGATTCGTCATATCCGAAATCTATGCGGAAGTTAGGAGCTCAGAGTCGGAGAGTTCTACTACAGTTGTTAGTGCAAGTTCTCGAGTTTTGCGCTGGTCGCAGCCCCGCGTGGCGTACAACCCGCCTCAGGCGGGGCCATTGGTCATCGAACGGCGGAACTCAACAGCGTCTCGACACAGTTTGCCGAGCGAGGGAAAAAACCCCGGCAACGCCGTTCAGGTTCCAGTTCGCGCCACGTGCGCCGAGGGCTGGTCGCATCAGCGATCTGCGACCAGAGCTGAACTGTTCAACTTCAACTAAGAACTGCTTGAGAACTCTCCCCCACTCACAACTCGCAACTCACTCGACAAGGCCGAGAACCACGTCCATCACGTTGGTTCCGGTGGCCTGCTGGGGCAGCAGCGCCCCGGCCGCTCGCAGTACTGCGTGCGACTCGTGTCGCTGGAGCGCGAGCTCCGGGTCGCGCCCGCTGTCGCGGATCGCCGACCACAGCGTGGCGTTTGCGAAGGCGCCAGCTGCGTCGACCGTGCCGTCGCGTCCGTCGGTGCCCGCCGCAAGAATGGTCACCCGGCTGGCAGCGTCGCCGCCTTGTGCGAGTCGTCGCGCGGCGGCGAGGGCGAGTTCCTGGCAGCGGCCGCCGCTCGGCGGAACATCGGCGGCTGCGAGCCCCGCGGCCGGCGCCTGGGCGCGACCCGAGAAGGGTGGGGCGCTCGAGGTCAGTTGCACGGTGGTCTCGCCACCCCAGATGATGCAGCCGCTGCGTCCCTGCTGCGCGCGTTGGAGCAAGGCGTCGGCGACGAGCGTGCCGCAGGACGCCGCGTCGCCCTGCAGCGGCGCGCTCACGCACTCCACGTCGAGCGCGATTGATCTGGCGTATGCGCTCGCGGCGTCGAGGGCGAGACGGTTGCTGCCGATCACGCGCGTCGTCACGTGCGCGAACGCCGGATGCGTCTGCTTGGGAGTCTCCGGAATCACGCCGCGCGATACAGCGGTGAGGTAGTCGCGCATCGCGGGCGAGAGGCGCGCGAGGAGCGACGAATGCTGCAGAAGATCGACGACATCCTTCACCGTGTAGGGATCGGGAGTGCAGGGTCCCGAGCCGATGTCGGTCGGATCGTCGCCGATCACGTCGCTGATGACGAAGGCGTAGGTGCGGGCGGGCGCGAGTGCGAGCGCGAGGCGGCCGGCGCCCCATCGGGTGAAGCGCTTGCGCACCACGTTCATGGAGCGAATGTCCAATCCGGTGCCGAGCAGCAGCTCGAACAGTTGGCCGAGATCGGACTCGGCCATCCCGCGCAGCGGTGCAGCGATGAGACTCGACACGCCGCCGCTGAGCAGCACGATGGTGACGTCGTCGCTCCGCATGCCGCCCGCCATCTCGCCGATCCGTTCGGCGGCCGTGAACGACAACCGGCCGGGCAGCGGGTGATTGCCCTGAAGGGAGGACACCGTCGCATACGGCGACGGCGCCAGTTCGGGAGAGACGATGACGCCGCCGGTTATTGTGAGTAAAGATCGTTGCAGAGCCGATGCGGCCGCGGCGGCCATCGGGTGTGCTGCTTTTCCCAAAGCGTAGAGCCAGATGCGTTGACCGGGCCGCGCCGAAAACTCGCGCAGCGCCGCAGCCGTCACCGGGCCAGGAGCGGCTCCGGCGAGGGCTGCTTCGTACAGCTCGGTGAGGAGAGTGCGTCCCTGCGCAGAAGATTGCGTCAGACGAGAGGCCGCGTGAGAAAAGTTTGCCGAATCAGTGTGCCGGGAGCGTCTGCTTTACCGCTGCTTCGAGATCGTCGTACGCCGTTTGCGACAGCACGTTGAAGGGTTGCATGCGCTTTACGATCCTGCCGGTGGGATCGATGACGAACAGCGAGCGATCGTCCACCTTGCCGCTGATCGCGCCGTACAGCTTGCCGACCTTCTGTCCGATGTCGCTCGCATAGAGCACCGGGGTCTGCTGGTCGCGTGCCCACGATGCCAGCGTCGTATCCGGGTCCACGCTCACGCCGAGGACGACGACGTTCTTTCCGTTGTTGAACAGCTTGGCGTACTGATCACGGTACGCCTCCATTTGAACCGTTCAGCCCTTTGTCCGTGCCTTGAAGAAGAAGGCGAGGACGACCGTCTTGCCGCGATAGTCCGAGAGCTTGATCGAGTCACGGAGGACGCCGTAGCGGGTCGCGGCGGGCAGAGTGAAGTCGGGGGCAAGCGCTCCGACGTCGGGCGAGACATTCGCCGGCGCGGGCGTCTGCGCTCGCGCCGAACCGGCCAGCACGCACAGCGCGAGCACGGCAGCGGAGTGCCAAGGCTTGAAGAGATGGGACACAGGAACTCCTGGGTGGAATAAGCGCGGGCAAGATGGGAGGCGCCGAGTCGGGACGCAATGACTGAACCACTAGGGCGCTCGCTTGGGCTCGCTCTCGGGGGCCGCTTGTGGAAAAAAGTGGACGCCCTCCTCTACGAGAAGAGACGGAATTCCGCGTTAACTGCCTCTAGAGCGACTTAAGCGGTGGTCCATCCCCTGCTTTACTCAGGGGCAGTCGTCGATCTCTTTGCTATGGAGGCTCTCTGATGCGCACTCACGGAATGATCCTGTCGCTCGGCGCGCTGGCGCTGCTTGGTGCCTGCAGCCGAGGTGCCGACTCGCACCCCGATGACGCGCTGAAGAACGATCTGGCCCTCGCCGCTCAGGCGCAACCCTATCAGGCGCAGCAGTTCACCTCGCCCTCCGAGCAGCAGATGGCGGCGAACGGGCTGGCGCCGCAGTACAACGCTGCTCCCCGCAGTGCGCAGCCAGTCTATCGAGCTCCGGCCCCGGTCTACCGGGCTCCGGCGCGCCGGACGGCCTCGCGCTCGAGCAGCTCGCGTGGGTCGTCGGGCACGTATTACCCGAGTGCGCCCAGCGCTCCGCAGGAACCAGTTCGGCACACCGGGCGCGACGCGGCGATCGGTGCGGCAGCAGGTGCGGTCATCGGCGCGACGACGAGCCGGGACAAGATGAAGGGCGGGTTGATCGGCGCAGCGGCCGGGGGCATTCTCGGTGGCATCATCGGTCACACGGTGGATGTCAGGCAGCCATAGCAGTCCAGTCAGTCTGTTCGACCATCAGTTCCCAGTTTCCCCCTACACGAACGCTCGTACCAGATCATCGGTACGGGCGTTCGTGTCTTCATATCCGCGCCACCATATGGCAAATGACGGACTACTTTTCGGGCATGCTCTCTTTCCTAGTGAGACTTGTGCCGGGGGATCAGTCGCGCGCCCGGCGGGTCCACCCGCGCGCGGTCGTGGCCGCATTCGTCGGCATCGTGGCAATCACCGCGTGCGCATCCACGTCGGCCACCGAACTTGCTTCCGTCTCGACTCGATTGCGACCACATTCCCGGCGGATACTCTTGTCGGCGTCATCCAGGTGAACGGCACTACGGTCACCTTCCTTGCCGGGTCGCAGGTGGTGGCTGCGGGTTCGTTGAGTGGCTCGACGCTGACGCTGAGCGGAAACGGAGCCACGTCCGTGTACACGAGATGATTCGTCCCGAAAGGCAGGGGGTTGCCATGACGTCCTTTGTACCGAGCGTATTGCGATCGAAGCAAGTCCGCCGCGCACGCACATCGATCTTCACACTTGCGGTCGCAGTCCTGGGCACGCTCGTCATCAGCGCATGCCAGTCGTCGTCTGATGCGGTTTCGCCAAATACCACGGCCGTGGCCGGGTCCTATGGCCTGCTCACGGTCAACGACAGCACTCTGCCGAGAACGGTGAACGCGTCGACGAACTACCTGTTGCAGATCGTCAACGACACGATCCAGCTCAGCACCGTGGGAACGTGGGCCGACCTCACGAACTACGTGGAGACGTCGGGCACCACGATCAACTTTCCGTTCAATCTCATTTTCGGGACGTTCACGGTCAGCGGCACCACGATCAATTTCACGACGTCCAAGGGCAACACGTTCGCGGGGACCGTGGCCGGGAACTCGCTCCAGATCGTCGGGACCTCGCGAGCGCTTTACGTCAAGTGAATGCGGGGCCGCGCGGCCCCGCACCCATCACTGATCGCTACTTCCTCGCCAACGAGCGCAGCACGTACGGCAGGATCCCGCCGTGCTTGTAGTAGTTGAGCTCTTCCGGTGTGTCGATGCGGCAGAGCGCTGTGAACGACTTCACCGCGCCATCGGTCGACGTCGCCTTCACCGTGAGCGACCGCTTTGCCGACAGGCTGTCGTCGAGCCCTTCAATCTCGAAGGTCTCGAAGCCAGTGAGCCCGAGCGACTGGCGCGTGTCACCATTCGTGAACTCGAGCGGCAGCACGCTCATGCCCACGAGATTCGAGCGATGGATGCGTTCGAAACTTTCGGCGATCACTGCCTTCACGCCGAGCAGCGTGGTGCCCTTTGCGGCCCAATCGCGTGAGGAGCCGGTGCCATACTCCTTGCCGGCGATGACGACGAGCGAAGTGCCGCTCTTCGCGTATTCCATCGCCGCGTCGTAGATGAAGACGGGTGTGCCACCGGGCTGACTGGTGGTCCAGCCTCCTTCCGTGCCCGGCACCATCTCGTTGCGGAGGCGGATGTTGGCGAAGGTGCCGCGCATCATCACCTCGTGATTGCCGCGCCGCGCACCGTACGAGTTGAAGTCCTTCCGCTGCACGCCGTGCTCGAGCAGCCACTTGCCCGCCGGGCTCGCAGCGGGAATGTTGCCGGCGGGGGAGATGTGGTCGGTCGTGATCGAATCGCCGAGCATCGCGAGCGCTCTCGCACCGGTGATCGGCTTCACGCCAGGCGCCTGCATCGTCATGCCGTCGAAGTACGGTGGATTCTTCACGTACGTCGAATCTTTCTGCCACGAATACGTCTCGCCGGCCGGCACGTTGAGCCCCTGCCAATGCGTGTCGCCCTTGAAGACGTCGGCGTACTGCGTCTTGAAGAACTCCTGCTTCACGCTGCGCAGGATCTCGTCCTGCACTTCCTGCGCGCTGGGCCAGATGTCGCGCAGAAACACCGGACCGTCGCTGCCGATGCCGAGCGGCTCGCGGGTGAGATCGAGATCCATGCGTCCGGCGATCGCGTACGCGACGACGAGTGGCGGCGACGCGAGGTAGTTGTATCGCGTGAGTGGATTGACGCGCCCTTCGAAGTTGCGATTGCCTGAGAGGACGCTCGCGACGAAGAGCTTGCCCTGTTCGATGGCGACCGCGATCGGTTCGGGTACCGGTCCCGAGTTGCCGATGCAGGTCGTGCAGCCATAGCCGACGAGATTGAATCCGAGCTTGTCGAGATACTCGGTCACACCGGCGGCGTTGAAGTAGTCCGTCACGACCTTGGAGCCCGGCGCCAACGACGTCTTCACCCAGGGCTTGGTGCTCAACCCCTTTTTCACCGCGTTGCGTGCGAGCAGGCCCGCGGCGAGCATGACGCTCGGGTTCGACGTGTTCGTGCAGCTCGTGATTGCCGCGATGACGACGGCGCCGTGGTTCAGCTTGAAGCTGTGCCCGCCGTAGTCGCACGTTACACCGCCGTACGCATCGTGCTGTGGCTGGTTTGCGCCCTCGTCATCTGCCGTCATGAGCGCTTTCGCGAGCTCCGGCGATTTGGCTGCAACGGTCGCCGCTTGTGGCACAGCGCTGGTCGCGAGCGAGCCCGCCTTCGCGAGATCCGCAGCGAGCGATTCCTTGTACATCGTGGCGGCTTTGTTCAGCGGGACGCGATCCTGAGGACGACGCGGACCGGCGAGACTCGGTTCCACCGTGCCGAGATCGAGCTCGATGCTGTCCGTGAAGATTGGATCGGGCGTCGCATCGGTGCGGAAGAGTCCCTGCGCCTTGGTGTACGCTTCAACGAGTGCGACGTGCGCGTCGCTGCGACCGCTCAGACGCAGATATTTCAGCGTCTCGGCGTCCACGGGAAAGAAGCCCATGGTTGCGCCGTACTCCGGCGCCATGTTCGCAATCGTCGCGCGGTCGGCGAGACTGAGCGTGCTCAGGCCGCTGCCATAAAACTCGACGAACTTTCCGACGACCTTCTTCTTGCGCAGCATCTCGGTGACGGTGAGCACGAGATCGGTGGCCGTTGCGCCAGCCGGAAGCTTGCCGTGCAGCTTGAAGCCGACGACTTCGGGAATGAGCATCGAGACGGGCTGGCCGAGCATGGCCGCCTCCGCCTCGATCCCGCCGACGCCCCAGCCGAGCACGCCGAGCCCGTTGATCATCGTCGTATGCGAGTCCGTTCCGACGAGCGAGTCGCAGTAGGCCTCGCCGGTTTCCTCGTTCACGAACACTGTCTTGCCGAGGTACTCGAGATTCACCTGGTGGCAGATGCCGGTGCCCGGCGGGACGACGCGGAAGTTCTTGAAGGCGTCCTGGCCCCAGCGGAGAAAGACGTAGCGCTCGACGTTGCGCTCGAACTCGAGGTTGGTGTTGATCAGGAACGCCGCATCGCTGCCGTACTCGTCCACCTGGACCGAGTGGTCGATGACGAGGTCCACCGGCTGGAGCGGATTGATCTGCTGCGGATTGCCGCCGAGTTTCGCCAGTGCGTCACGCATGGCGGCGAGGTCGACGACGGCGGGGACGCCGGTGAAGTCCTGGAGCAGGACGCGGGCGGTGCGGAAGGCGATTTCCTTCTCGGCCTTCGCGCGCACGTCCCAGGACGCCATCGCTTCGATGTCGGCCTTTTTCACGAAGGCGCCATCCTCGTTCCGCAGCAGATTCTCGAGGAGAATCTTGAGGCTGAACGGAAGCCGGTCGCTCTTGCCATTCGATGCGCCGCGGAGGGCGTCGAGGCGGTAGATCGTATAGGATTTGCCCGCGACGTCGAGCGTCGCGCGGCTGCCAAACGAGTTGAGAGAGGTCATTGCAGGGTCTCGCGGTGTCGCCGCAGATCTCGGCCAGGGCGACGTGGAGAACGGAGCCACTGCCGTGCGGGCGCTCCTTGGAGCAGACAGGCGGCAGGCTGATGGGAAATGTATCACGATTGCAGACTGAACGCGGCTCCCGGTGCCGGTCCCTTAACGGATGGCGTGACGGCAGGGCCAATAGTGCGGCGGG
>DATCGM010000080.1:0-31717 GCA_036508915.1 Gemmatimonadaceae bacterium | reverse complement strand
GGCCGCACGGCTCCGTGCGCGTCTTGACCTGAGGAGATGAGAATGCCACAGAGTTCGACTCGCGTCTTGCCGTCGGAATCACCGCCTGGTAGCGATGTCGCGGCGACGCTCGGGCTGTCAGGCGGGGCAAACCGGGGCGCGAAACTCCGCCGCCGAGTCCTGTGGTGGGGCATCGCCGTGCTCGCGCTCGTTGGCGGGGTGCTCTACGTCAAGACCCGTCACACGCAGGCACCCGTGCACTATCAGACCGTGGCCGCCCGCCGCGGCGATCTCGCCGCTACGGTGACGGCCACCGGCACGCTGGCCGCGCTCGACACCGTCGCTGTCGGCACCGAAGTGTCCGGCGTCGTCGATGTCGTCGCGGCCGACTACAACGACCGCGTGCGGAAGGGCCAGACACTGGCGATCGTGAACACCGATCAGTTGCGGGCACAGATCAGGCAAGGCGAGGCGGCGCTCCAAGCGGCGGGCGCCACGGCGCAGCAGACGGCGGCGACACTGGTCGAAACGAGGGCGCAGACGGTTCGTGCAGAGTCGCTCGTCACGAGCCAGTTCATCTCGCTGCAGGAGGTCGAGAGCGCACGAGCCTCGCTCGCCCGTGCGCTCGGCGCCGATGCCAGCGCGCGGGCGCAGATCGCCGCATCGGCGGCGGCGCTCCAGGCGCAGCACACCGTGCTCGAGAAGGCGACGATCCGGTCACCGATCAGCGGCGTCGTGCTGCAACGCCAGATCGAGCCTGGGCGCACGGTTGCGGCATCGTTCCAGACGCCCGTGCTGTTCGTACTGGCGGCAGATCTCAAGCTGATGACATTGGCGCTCAATGTCGATGAAGCGGACGTCGGCCAGGTCCACGCGGGCCAGGAGGGCGACTTCACTGTCGACGCCTATCCCGACCGCACGTTCGCGGCCAAGGTGCGTTCGGTGCGCAACGCGGCGAAGACCGTGGAAGGCGTCGTGACATATCAGGCGATTCTCGACGTGGCGAATCCCGATCTCGTGCTGCGTCCCGGGATGACTGCAACAGCGGTGATCAAGACGGCGCAGGTGCACAATGCGCTGCTGGTGCCGAACGCGGCACTTCGGTTCACACCGGCAAAAGACTCTGCGACGCTGGCGGGGTCAGCTGTTTCAGCCGCGCGCCGGTCCGGCAATGCGCACCACGTATGGACGCTCCGCCAGGACACACCAGCGGCGATCGCAGTGACGACAGGACTGACTGATGGGCAGTGGACGGAAGTCACCGGCGGCGGCCTCACGTCCGGGCTTCCACTCATCACCGGCGTCGTCGAGCAGGGCGCGGCGACTACGCCCTCCGCCGATACCTCGGCGAATCGCGGGACGCCCGGACCGGTTCCGAGCCCCCGTGCGAAATAGTGAGACAGCCGCTGTGGCGGCAGGCGCACAGCCGGTAGTCGAGCTCACCGGCGTGACCAAGGTCTACGGTCATGACGACACCGCCGTCGTCGCGTTGGGCGGGATCGACGTCCGCATCGACGACGGGGAGTTCATCGCGATCATGGGCCAGAGCGGCTCCGGGAAGTCCACGTGCATGAACATCCTGGGCTGCCTCGATACGCCGACATCGGGTTCGTACCGCTTTCGCGGCGTGGAAGTGACGACACTCACGCGCGATCAGCGCGCGCTGCTCCGACGTAACTATCTGGGTTTCGTGTTTCAGGGTTATAACTTGCTCAGCCGGACGACCGCGCTCGAAAATGTCGAGGTGCCGCTGATCTATCGCGGGTTGCCGGTTGCCGAGCGGCGTGATCGGGCGCGAGAGGCGCTGGTCGCGGTGGGCCTCGAATCGCGCGGACACCACACGCCGGCGGAGCTCTCCGGTGGACAGCAGCAGCGCGTGGCCATCGCACGGGCGATCGTGAGCCAACCGACGCTGCTCCTCGCCGACGAGCCTACCGGCAATCTCGACTCGAAGCTCGGCCGCGAGATCATGGAGTTGCTCGTTCAGCTCAATGAGACGCGCGGGATCACGATCGCCATGGTCACCCACGAGCCGGACATGGCGGCGTACACCAGGCGTCAAGTGCGATTCCACGACGGGCTCGTCATGGCCGATGAGCCGACACATGGAGCCACGCGGCTGTCGGCGACTCGAGAGGCGACGCAATGATCCGGGAAGCCTTCGCGCTTGCGCTTCGCTCCATCCGCCGCAATGTCATGCGCTCGGCGCTCACGATTCTTGGCATCGTGATCGGCGTGGCTGCCGTGATCGCGATGGTCACGCTCGGCAACGGCACGACGGTACGCGTCACCGAAAGCATTCGGAGCCTGGGCAGCAATGTTCTGATTCTGACTCCCGGTGCGCAGACTGGGCGTGGGCCCGGTGGCGCCGCCGTCGCCGGACCGGCGTTCACGATGCGCGACGTCACCGCCATCACGCAGAACATTGGCGGCATCAGCGCCCTCGCGCCCATGACGAGCGCTCGCGCGCAGGTCGTGTACGGCAACCTCAACTGGCCGACGACCATCACCGGTACTGACAACGACTATTTCGTCGTGCGTCAATGGCCGATGGCCGCGGGACGTGAGTTCACCGACGCGGAGATCCGCGGTGGCCGGGCGGTGTGCGTGATCGGGACCACGGTGCGCAACAAACTGTTCGCTGGGCAAGATCCGCTCGGCGCGTCCCTTCGCGTGCGCAACGTGCCATGCGAAATCGTTGGCGTGCTCACCGCCAAGGGACAGGCGATGGGCGGCAACGACCAGGACGATGTGGTGATTCTCCCGCTCCGCACCGTGCAGCGCCGCATCAACGGCAACGAGGACGTCACGGTCATCCAGGTGTCCGTGCAGTCGAGCGCGATGAACCCGCGCGTGCGCGCCGACATCATGGCGCTGCTGCGCGAGCGCCGGCACATCGTGCACGGCAAGGAAGACGACTTCCGGGTACTGGACATCGCCGAGATCGCGAACACGGTACAGTCGACGACTCGGGTGCTGACCGCGTTCCTGAGCGCGCTCGCGGCGGTGAGCCTTCTTGTCGGCGGCATCGGCATCATGAACATCATGCTCGTGTCGGTCACCGAGCGCACGCGCGAGATCGGCATCCGGCTGGCGATCGGCGCGCTCGAACGCGACGTGCTGGCGCAGTTCCTCGTCGAGGCGGTCGTACTGTCGCTCTGCGGCGGCCTGATCGGCATCGCGATCGGGTTGGTCGGTTCCTACTTCGCCGTCCCGCTGCTCAACGTGCCATTCGTCTTCGACCCGACGATCGTGGCCCTCGCCTTCGGGTTCTCGGGAGCAGTCGGGGTGATTTTCGGCTTCTTCCCCGCGCGGAAGGCAGCACGGCTCGATCCGATCGAGGCACTGCGCCACGAATAGCGGGACGAACATCCTGACCGTGGCGGGAACGATCCGCACGTACGTCGACGTCATTGCCGGGGCGACTGACCGGCACGCGTCACGCCCGCCATCCGCCGCCGCGAACGACGCCGTCCCAGCAGGCTCGCGAAGAACACCGATGCCGCGACGACGATGATCACTGGCCCGCTCGCGACTCCCAGCCGAGGCGCGAGCAGAGTGCCCACCAGAGTCGAGCCCACGGCGCTCGTCACCGCGATGACCTGCATCGATCGAAGACTTCGACCGAGGTACATCCCCGTCGTCGCGGGAATGATGATGAGCGATCCCATGAGCAACACGCCCAGGTAGCGGAGCCCGAGGGCGACCGTCAGCGCGAAGGCCAACAGGAAGAGCAGGTCGAGGGACGGCACGTTGACGCCGAGCGTTCCCACCAGGTCGGGTGACACGAGGCGAATCACGAGACGGCTGCGGGCCCGCACCATGAAGACGATGACGAGCACCGCCGTCGCGAGGCCAAGCGCTGCGTCCGACGCCCCCGACACGCCGGGGGCGCCGAGCAGCGCTTCGAGTAGATCTTCTCCCGACGTCATCAGGCTACCGATGGCCAACGCGGCGGAGAACAGCACGCCGATCACCGCTTCAGTCGGAATGCGCGTCCGGTATTCGAGTGCCCACACGAGGAGTGTGCCGACAATGAGCGCCACGAACCCGCCGAGTAGGGGGCTGACGTGAAGCATGAGCGCGAGGGCGATGCCCGGCAGCGCAATGTGTGACAGGGCGTCGGAGGCGAGCGCCATGCGGCGCATGACCGCAATCGAGCCCACGAGCCCCGCCGCCACGGACATGCCCAGCGCGAGAAGGAGCTCGCTAGGTGCCGGCATCGTCGTGGTCGTGGAATCGGACGCGGCTGCCGTACGCTTCGCGCAGATGCTCGGGCGTCAGTACTTCGGCGGGCGAACCAAAATACGTCCTGGAATGCGACAGACAGAGCACCTCGTCCGCGTGCTCATAGACGACGCTGAGCTCGTGAGAAATGAGGAGCACGGTCAGGCCCCGGTCGCGCTGCAGCTGGCGCAGGAGAGCATAGACGGCGTGTATCCCGGGCTCGTCGAGCCCCGCGGTCGGCTCGTCGAAGAGAAGCGCAGAGGGCCGACCCATCAGAGCAAAGGCGAGGAGCAGGCGTTGAAAGTCGCCTCCCGAGAGCCTTCCAATCGTCCGTCGCGCGACGACCGCCGTCAGCTCGACGAGCCGCAAGGCGTCCGTGACATCGCTTGCCGGCGACCGGCAGACATCTGCCTTCGCCTGCAGTAGATCGAAACCAGTTAACGGAAGATCGCGCTGGAGATCGAGCTTTTGTGGTACGTATCCGAGTCGCGTGCTGGGCGCCCACTTGATGAGACCGCTCGACGGAAGGGCGCCGATGAGCGCTCGAAGCAGAACCGTCTTTCCTGCGCCGTTCGGACCAATGATGGCGAGCGTAGTTCCTGGCGCGATGGTGAAGCTGAGGTCGCGAATGACCTGCACGTCGTCGAAGGCCACTGACAGATGCTCGACCTCCAGCGCGTTCTCCGACTGAGCGCCAGCTCTCGGCAACAGAGTCGCTTGGGTGGAGCGCACGCTTTCACGCCGTCTGAGTGCCGACGGAACTCTTCGCGGAGGCGTGGCGCAGCGACGCACCAACGCCACCGCCGACCAAGTCGAGCTCGAACTCGGCCACTCCCGTAATGGTCGTGGCCCCGCTGACTCGGCCTGCGATGCCGACTCCCAGGCGGTGCAGGGTACTCTCCGATACGGAAGTCGATGTGTGTTCGCGCATGGTCGGTCATCTCCTGATGCGGACTGCGGCCCCTCTCGGGTGCTACCCCTCGCGTTCGGAACACTCCTGCGGTGCCGAAGAGTCGCCGGGAGCGGCGACTGTTTCAGTCAGGCAGCGTGTGGAATTATCCGGGAGAAACCCTTACACGGTCCGTGCCCTTTGCCCTGTTCGGAACTGGCCACTCCAGCCAATCCCCGCGCTCGATCAGCGATAGAACCATGCTCGCCGAATCAGAAGCCTCTTCGCTGCGACGCTCGACGGCGAGCCCCGAACGGTCGTCCTGCACGGCCGCAGCTGTGGCGAAGTCGGGGCATGTCGGCGTTTGACCGACGGCGGGAATGAGCGCCCCACGCCACGTTGCGGACGGACTCGACAGTCACTATACTACCGCATACGCATATAGTCACGCATTACCATTCTCCGTCCATCAGCCCGACGATGAAGCGACCCCTCATTGCTCTTGTCCTGTTCGTCCAGAGTGTGGCGATGCGTCCACCTGCCGGCGCGCAGCTCACGCTCGCTGGCGCAATGAGCCGGGCCGACCGCTCGGCCTTCGGCAACCGCATCGCGGCAGGGGCCGCCGCCGAGAAGAAGGCTCAGACGCTCGCCCCACTCAAGGGCATTCTCCCCAGCCTCCGCGTCGAGGCGGGCTACGTGCGCACCACGGATCCCATCGGCGCCTTCGGATCCACCTTGCGGCAGCGCACGATCACGCAAGCCGACTTCGACCCGAGCCGCCTCAACTATCCGGCTGCGATCGGCAACTACCAGAGCGGCATCGTGCTGGAGCAGCCCCTGCTCAACGCCGACGCCTGGCTGGGGCGCCGCGCTGCCCTCCGCGCCTCCGACGCGAGCCGAGCCTCGGAGCACTGGACGCGCCTTTCGATTCGCGTCGAGGTCGTACGCGCGTACTACGGTGCCGTGCTGGCCGCGGAACGCGCGACCATGTTGCGATCGGCCGCTCGTGCCGCGCACGCGCACCAGACGCAGGCCGAGGCGATGGTGCGGCAAGGACTGGTGACGAAGTCGGACGCTCTCCTCGCCGCGGTCCGCGCGGGCGAGATGGACGCGCAGTTGGCCGAAGCAGAAGGTGGCGCGACGACCGCCCGCCGCCAGCTCGCCGTGCTGCTGGGTGGAGACGGATCCGATCTGCCGGCCGACGTGGCGGCTCCTGCGGTGCTGCCCTCCGCCGATCGCATCCGCGCGGTCATCGGCGCGGACACCGCGTCCATCATCCCGCAGTCACGTGCCGACGTCGATGCCGCCGCGCGAGGACTCGAGGCCGCGCGCGCTGACGCGCGTCGCGCACGCTCGACTTATCTCCCCCGCATCAACTCCTTCGCGCGCTACGACTGGAACTCGCCCGACCGAGTGTACGGAGGCGACAAGAACTGGACCGCGGGGATCATGGCCTCGTGGAGCCCGTTCGCGGGCGCGAGTGAAATCGCGGATGTTCGGAGTTCTTCTGCACGCGAGGCCGAAGCGCGGGCGCAGGCGGAAGCCGCTCAGGCCAACGCTCGGCTCGACGTCGAGCAGACGCGCACGACGCTGGCGGTCGCGCTCACGCGCCTCGCGATCTCGGAACGGGCGATCGCGCAGAGTGTCGAAGCGCACCGGATCGTGGCGCGCAAGTACGACGGCGGGCTGGCCACGGTGGTCGAGCTACTCGACGCCCAGACGGCAGAAACGCAGAGCGCACTCTCGTTCGCGCAGGCCCGCTACGCGGTGATCGTGAGCGCGGCCGAGCGTCGCCGCGCGGTGGGCAACGACCCCGCCACGCTCGCCGCGCTCGATGACTCCTCCGCCGTGGCTCCCAGTGCATCGACGCCAAGCCACGAACCGCAATGACCACCCTTCTGAACATTCCGAGCACTCACCTCATGAAGATTCGACTCGATGTCATCGCCGGCGCGAGCGCCCTCCTGGTCGCCGCCGCCTGCTCGACATCCAAGCCCGAGCTGCCGCAGGACGGGCCGCCGCGCGTAGCCGGTACCACATACGTGGTGAAGGACACCACCATCCAGGCCAGCTTCGAGGCGTCAGGCATTGCCGCGCCCGTAAGGCAGGCGACACTCAGTACGAAGCTCATGGGCACGGTGCTCAGCGTAGAGGTGCACGAGGGCGATGCGGTCGCGGCCGGCCAGCCGCTCGTACGCATTGACGCGCGCGATCTGGCGGCGAAGGAAGGTCAGGTGGCCGCCTCGATCGCCGAGACCCAGGCGATGTACCGGGAGGCTCAAGCGCAAACTGGCCGCATCCGCGCTCTCTACGCCGACAGCGCCGCGACGAAGGCGCAGCTCGATGCGGCGGAGACCGGGCTCGCACGCGCCGAGGCCGGTGTTCGTGCTGCTCGCGCGGCGGCCGCCGAGCTTGGCGCCGTGAGCGCGTATGCGGTGATCCGTGCTCCCTTCGCGGGGATCATCACGAAGCGGTTTGTGGATCCGGGGGCATTCGCCGCGCCCGGCGCGCCGCTCATCGCCATCCAGGATGGACGGCAGCTCCGCGTCACCGCCAACGCCACCCCTGATGTGGCGCGCGGCATCCGCCGCGGTCAACGCATCGACGCCCTCATCGAGGGTCGCCCGGTGAGTGCGATCGTGGAAGGAGTGGTCCCGTCGGCGGCGGGCAATCTCTACGCGATCAACGCGCTCGTGGAAAACCCCGGTGGAACCATCCTCCCTGGCAGCACGGCTACGTTGCGTGTGCCGCTCGGCACGCGTGCGGGCATCGTCGTGCCGAGCACCGCGGTAGTGCGGGAGGGTGACCTCACGGGAGTCATCCTGCGTACCCCCGAGGGCGACCGGACGAGGTGGGTCCGGCTCGGCGAAAGCGCGGGAAACATGACCGAGGTGAGCGCCGGGCTCCGCGTCGGCGACATCGTGGTCGTGCCGCCGGCTGGCGTGCCGGCCGTGCCCGTGAGGAGCTGAGACGATGGGTATCGCCGGACGGATCGCCAAGGCGTTCCTGCGCTCCAAGCTCACGCCACTCATCACCGTCGCGTCGCTCGCGGTGGGCCTCCTCGGTATCTTCGCCACGCCGCGCGAGGAGGAGCCGCAGATCTCCGTGCCGATGATTGACGTGATCTCCGCCCTTCCTGGCGCATCGCCCAGTGAGGCGGAGAACCTGCTTGCCCGCCCGATCGAGCAGCGGATGCTCGAGATCCCCGGCGTCGATCACGTCTACAGCATGTCGGGCGACGGATACGCGATGACCACGGTGCGCTTCAAGGTGGGTGAGGACCAGGAGCGCAGCGTGACGAGGGTACAGGCCAAGCTCGCCGGTGCGATGGACCAGATCCCCGCCGGCGCTCTGCCGCCGCTCGTGAAGCCGCACTCGATCGACGACGTGCCCGTACTCGCGCTCACGCTGCATTCCGCGGTGTACGACGCCAACACGATCCGCCAGATCGCCGTGCAACTCGAGGATGAGATTCGCACGATTCCCGACGTCGCCGAAACGTTCGTGGTGGGCGGCCAGCCGAAGCAGCTTCGCGTGACGCTCGACGCCGCGCGACTCGCGGCCAGCGGCGTGACGCCGGGCGAGGTCGCGCAAGCACTCCGCGGCGCCAATGCGCGCATGCAAGCGGGAGAGCTCACCGCGTCCGACCAGGTCTACCTCATCGACGTCGGAGCGCCACTCCTCACGCCCGGCGATGTGAGCAGCGTGGTCGTAGCGGTTCGCGGGGGAGCGCCTGTGTATCTGCGCAATGTGGCGGACGTCACCGACGGGTTCGGCGAAACGACGACGTATGTGTCGCACGCTGGGCGCACGGGCCCATCCGAGAGTGCCGTCACGATCGCGGTCGCCAAGCGCAAGGGCGCCAATGCGACGCAGGTGACGCATGCGATCATGGAGCGGGTGGACGATGCGAAGGGGCGGCTGCTTCCGCGCGACGTGCAGCTCGATGTGACGCGTGACTACGGGGAAACGGCGGGTGACAAGGCGAGCGAGCTGATTCTCCATCTCTTCATCGCCACGATTTCCGTCACGGTGCTCATCTGGATCTTCCTGGGTTGGCGCGAGGCGGCGGTGGTGCTCGTGGCAGTGCCGGTGACGCTCGCGCTGACGCTATTCGCCTATTACGCCCTCGGGTACACCCTCAACCGCATCACTCTCTTCGCGCTCATCTTCTCCATCGGCATCCTGGTGGACGATGCGATCGTGGTGGTGGAGAACATCTACCGGCACCTCAAGATGGGGGATCGTTCCCCCGAGGTCGCGGCGGTGGAGGCAGTGGACGAAGTCGGGAACCCCACGATCCTCGCGACCTTCGCCGTGATCGCGGCCATTCTTCCCATGGCGTTCGTGTCGGGAATGATGGGACCGTACATGCGACCCATCCCAGTCGGCGCCTCCTTCGCGATGCTTGCGTCGCTGGCGGTCGCGTTCATTGTCACCCCATACCTCGCGTACCGTCTGCTCAAGGGACACGTGAAGCCGCTCGCGCAGGCACACGACCGGGCGCACGACCGGGCGCACGACCGGGCGCACGAGGAAGAGGAGACCTCCCGCTTCGGGCGGTTTTACGCGCGGGTCATGACGCGGCTGATGGATCGCCGCCCCCTTCGGCATGCCTTCTACGCCGGAGTGGGAGTGCTTCTGCTTGCGTCGGTTGGCTTGCTGTTCGTGAAGGCGGTGAAGGTGAAGATGCTCCCGTTCGACAACAAGAGCGAATTCCAGGTGATACTCGATCTCCCCGAGGGGACGACGCTCGAGACGACGAACGCGGTGGGGCAGGAGGTCGCTGGTTACCTGCGTGGTGTGCCGGAGGTGAAGAGCACCGAGGTGTACGCAGGGACGGCGGCGCCGTTCAACTTCAACGGCCTGGTCCGCCACTACTTCATGCGCACCGGCCCCAACGTCGCTGACGTGCAGGTGAATCTCGTGGCGAAGGGCGACCGTTCGCGCCAGAGCCACGCCATCGCCGTCGCCGTGCGTCCCGGGATCGACTCCATCGCTCGGCGCTACCGCGCGGCGGCGAAGGTGGCGGAGATTCCGCCCGGACCTCCCGTGCTCTCGACGCTCGTTGCCGAGGTGTATGCCGCGGATGATTCGACGCGGCTCGAGGCGGCGCGGCAGGTGAAGCACGTGTTCGAGACCACAGCGGGCGTGGTGGACATCGACTGGACGGTGGAGGCGCCGCAGCAGAAGCGCACCTTCCGCGTCGATCGAGTCCGCGCCACGGAAGCCGGGGCGAGCGTGGAGCAGATCACGCAGACGCTCTATCTCGCGCTCTCCGGCGCCTCCACTGGAATCATGAGCTCGCCGACGGCGCGTGAAGGACGGGCGATCGTACCTCGGCTGCCGCTCGAGCAGCGCTCGTCGGTGGACGCGCTGCTCGCTCTGCCGATCGCCACGGCGACGGGCCCCCAGCCCCTCGCCCGTTTCGTGACGGTGTTGTCGGGCACGCGCGAGAGCGGTCGTGTCCGTAAGGATCTTCGTCCGGCGATTTACGTGACGGGCGACGTGGCGGGCGCCGTCGAGTCGCCGGTGTACGCGATCCTCGCCATGAACACGCAGCTCGACCAGATCCGCGTCAACGGCGCCCGTATCGCGCGCTACAACGCTGTTCAGCCCGACCGGCTCGCCGAGACGGCGATCAAGTGGGACGGCGAGTGGCAAGTGACGATCGAGGTGTTCCGCGATCTCGGACTGGCCTTCGCCATCGTGTTGCTGCTCATCTACGTGCTGGTGGTGGGCTGGTTCCAGTCGTTCACGGTGCCGCTCGTGATCATGGCGCCCATCCCACTCACGCTCATTGGAATTCTGCCAGGCCACGCGATCACGGGCGCCTTCTTCACCGCGACCTCGATGATCGGGATGATCGCGCTGGCCGGGATCATCGTGCGCAACTCCATCCTGCTGGTGGATTTCATCCAGCTCGCCGAGGCGCGCGGGCGTACGCTGCGCGAGGCGGTGCTCGAGGCGGGAGCAGTGCGCTTCCGGCCGATTGCCCTCACCGCGGCGGCCGTCGTCGTGGGCGGCTTGGTGATGGTGCTCGATCCGATTTTCCAAGGCCTGGCTGTCGCGCTGATGAGCGGAGCGATCGTCGCGACGGTGCTCACCATGGTCGTCGTCCCCATTCTCTACTGGGAGCTTCGCCGGCGTGCGCCGGTGGTGTTCTCGCATCCGGAGCACACGCATGAAGATGCTGATGATCGTTTACAGCGGCTCCCGTCCGCAGCGGATCACGTCGTTGCTTGATCGGCACCACGCGGAGGGCTACACCGAATTCCAGAACGCCCATGGCGTGGGGAGCTCGGGAAAGCGCGAGGGCTCTCGCGCCTGGCCGGGCGAATCGACGCTCTGGGTGAGCATCGTACCGGCATCGCGGGCCGAGGAGCTGATTGAATCGTTGCGCGAAGAATCGTCACGTCTGCCCGCGGGCGAGCGGGTGCACGTCGCAGTGCTGCCGACGGAGAGCTTCTTCTGAGGCGGAGTGCTTATGCAAGAACACAATCAACTGGAGCATCATCATGTGTGAGGATCGGATCATCCGCCGCTTTGCCGGCGTCTTCATTCTCGCGTCGCTCGCGCTCGGACACTGGGTGCATCCGGCGTGGTTTCTGTTCACCGCGTTCGTCGGACTCAACCTGCTGCAGTCGAGCTTCACGAACTTCTGTCCGCTCGAGCGCGTGCTTGGCGCAGCGGGGTTTCCTGGCTGTCAACGACGGGGCGCGTGAGTCGCCTATCGAGGGTCCACGCACATCACATTGCCGCGCTGCGCTCCACGGCCTCGAGCATCCTTTGCAGGCGGGCCCTGACCTCCTCGGCGATAGCTCCGATGTTCGGGTTCCCCGTGAGCTGGAGTGCCTGAACCGGATCCATGGCCGCGACCACACTGTGCCCTGGCTCATCGGCGGCGTATACCACGACGTTGCAGGGCAGCAGCAGGCCGATGTCGCGCTCCGCCATGAGCGCGCGATGGGCCAGCGGTGGGTTGCAGGCACCAAGGATCACATAGGGCCTGAAGTCGACATTCAACTTGTTCTTCAGCGTCGCCGCGACATCGATTTCGGCGAGTATGCCGAAACCCTCCGCGGCGAGCGCCGTCCGCGCGCGCTCAACGGCCACTCCGTACTCCAGCGGGACCGTCGTGCTCATGCCGTAGGGTGTGGTTTGAGCGATCATTCACGTGCCTCCTGTCCGAGAAGAAGGTCCTTGGGCGTCAGTCGTCTTGCCGAGACTCCCAGAAACAACCATATTACTAGTCAGCAATCTACGAGATTAGTATCCTGCAATCCACGAGCCGTCCATACGAAATGTCTGTCTCAAAGCTGTCGCTCACACCTGAGGTTGTCGCCCTCGTCGCCGAGCGGTTCAAGGCGCTTGCCGAACCGGCGCGGCTGACCATCCTGAACTGCCTCCGTTCGGGGGAACTGTCGGTCAGCGAGCTCGTGGATGAGAGCGGATTGGGCCAGGCCAACGTGTCCAAGCATCTGCAGGTTCTTCACAACCTCGGCTTCGTGCGCCGCCGGAAGGACGGACTCTTCGTGTACTACGTGCTCGCGGACAAGAGCGTCTTCCAGCTGTGTGATGTCATGTGCGGGCGACTGGAAGCCGAGATGAAGGCACGCCGGAAGCTTCTCGCGGTCTGATGTTCAACGCGACACAGGCTTGGCATGCCAGATCTGTTCCGCGTATTGCAGGATCGTGCGATCGCTGGAGAACTTCCCCATATTGGCGACGTTGAGGATGACTTTGCGCATCCATTGCCGCTGGTCGCGGTAGGCTGCCGCGACCTCTTGCTGACGGGCGACGTATGACGCATAGTCGGCCAGCAGCAGATAGTGGTCGCCGTGCGAGAGCAGGCTATCCACGATGGGCTTGAACCTGTCGGGTTCCTCCGGCGAGAAATAGCCGGTGGCGATCATGTCGATGGTCTGGCGCAATTCGCCGTTCGCATGATAGTAATCCGCCGGCGTGTAGCCGCTGGCGCGCAGCTTCGCGACCTGGTCGGTGGTCAGGCCGAAAATGAAAATATTGTCCTCTCCGACCTCGCTCGCGATTTCGACATTGGCGCCGTCCAGGGTTCCTATGGTCAGCGCCCCATTCAATGCGAGCTTCATGTTGCCGGTGCCTGAAGCCTCGGTGCCGGCGGTGGATATCTGCTCCGACAGATCAGCCGCCGGAATGATGCTCTCGGCCAGGGAAACGCCGTAGTTGGGCACGAACACCAGCTTCAGCCGCCCGCGGACGCGAATGTCGCTATTGACGATTTCGGCCACGTCGTTGATCAGCTTGATAATCAGCTTGGCCATGGCATAGCTCGGCGCGGCCTTGCCGCCGAAGATCACAGTGCGCGGCAGCGCGTCGCTGGACGGGTCAGCGCAAATGCGCGAGTACAACGTCACCACGTGCAGCACATTGAGCAGCTGGCGCTTGTATTCGTGGATGCGCTTGATCTGCACGTCGAACAGAGATTCAACGTCGATCTCCATGTCCAACGTCTGCTTGATTTCCGCCGCGAACCTTTGCTTGTTGGCGCGCTTGACCGCTGCGACTTCCTGATGGAACTTCGCGTCATCGGCCAGCGGAATCAGGCGTCGTAACTGGCCGAGATCCTTGAGCCAGCCGTCGCCGATGCGGGAAGTGATTAAAGCCGAGAGCAGCGGGTTGGCCTGGTTCAGCCAGCGGCGGGGTGTGACGCCGTTGGTCATGTTGATGATCTTGCCCGGGAAATAGCGGTCGAAATCGGAAAAAATGGTCTGTTTCATCAGCTCGGTGTGGATTTCCGCCACGCCGTTGACCGTGTGGCTACCGACAATCGCGAGATGTGCCATGCGCACCTGCTTGCCCCCTTCTTCGCCGATGATCGACATGCGTTGGTGCAGTGCGGCGTCGCCGGGAAAACTGTGCATCACCCCTGTGAGGAACCGGCGATTGATTTCGTAGATGATCTGCAGGTGTCGTGGCAGGATCTGCTCGAACATCGCGACGGGCCAGGTTTCCAGCGCCTCCGCCATCAGCGTGTGGTTGGTGTAGGAGAACGTGCGGGTCGTGATGTCCCAGGCCTTGCCCCATTCCAGATGGTTGACGTCCACCAGGATGCGCATCAGCTCGGGAATCGCAATCGAGGGGTGGGTGTCATTCAACTGGATGGCAACCTTGTCCGGAAGTTCGTCGAAGTCATCGTGGAATTTCTTGAAGCGATACACGATGTCCTGAAGAGATGCGCACACGAAGAAGTACTGTTGCTTCAGACGCAGCTCGCGGCCCATGGCCGTGGAGTCGTTGGGGTAGAGCACCTTGGACAGGTTTTCCGACGCGTTCTTGCCCTCCACTGCCTTGATGTAATTGCCCTCGTTGAAGTACTGGAGGTCGAAATCGCGCGACGCCTTTGCGGCCCACAGGCGCATGTTGTTTACCGTGGAAGTGGCAAAACCGGGGATGGGGGTGTCATACGCCATCGCCATCACGTCTTCGGTGTCCACCCAATGGTAGCGCGGCACGCCATCCTCATCGTCCAACTCCACCACGCGGCCGCCGAACTTGACATGGAAGAGCACTTCCGGACGCGCAAATTCCCAGGGATTGCCGTAGCGCAGCCAGTTGTCGGGGTGTTCCACCTGCCGGCCTCCCTCGATGCGCTGCGAAAACATGCCGTACTCGTAGCGAATGCCATAGCCATATCCGGGCAGATTCAGCGTCGCCATGGAATCGAGAAAGCAGGCCGCGAGCCGCCCCAGGCCGCCGTTGCCCAGAGCCGCGTCGGACTCAATCTCACTCACTTGCCGCAAATCGACGCCCTGCTGCTGCAACGCCTGGCTGCACTCCTTTTCGAACGAGAGGTTGAGCAGGCTGTTCATCAAGGTGCGCCCCATCAGGAATTCCATCGACAGGTAATACACCCGCTTCGTGTCTGCTACGTAGTAGCTGCGCATGGTTTCCATCCAGCGCTCGATCAGGCGGTCGCGCGTCATGAAGGCCGTGGCATATAGCCAGTCGCGCGTGGTCGCCGTGATGACATCCTTGCCCACCGTGAACACCAGGTGGTGCGCAATGGACTGGTGCACCGACGCGACGCCTACGCCGGCATGCTGCCCATTGAACAGGGATGGCAGCCGCTGCTTTGTCACGAGTGCCTCCAGCTGTTGAGAACCCGTTGACAATACATTTTGCAATGGGCGGAATGGCTCGCGGACACGAGCGTCTTCCAGCGTTGCGATGTCATGTGTGGGTCATGTGTGGAAGACTCGATGCGGAGGTGAGGGCGCTCTGACGCTACGGATTTGGCGGCCCATCCAGATCGGCGCTGCGACTGCGGTACGGCCTGAACTCGGCGCCGAAGTCCACACCGATCACTTCGACGCGTAGGTGCTCGCCGTCCACGTGAACCACCAGGTAATGGTAGGGATTCTCCCACGCGTTCATCCCTGGGCGAACGAGGTGCTCGAGCCGCACTGAATCGGCGGCGGCGGCGCGCACGTACTCGCGCAAGTCCGGCTCGCCCTGGTACGCATAGAGCGGCGCACCACCGCCCCCGCTCACGATCTGATCGATACGGTAGCTCTGGCCGCTGGCGTCCTTGTATCGCTCCACCCAGTGCTCAAACAGATGCTCGTGCCCGGCGAGCACCAGGCGCACGTGATGCTTGCGAAAGAGCGGCATGTATATGGTGCGAAGCGCGAGCGTCGCGCGTTCCACGTTGAACCCGCCATGCGGTCCGGATGAAAACGCGGGGTGATGCACCACGACCACCACGTTCCGGTACCGCCCGCGATCGAGCCCCTCGAGCTGAGCGCGAATCCACGCGGCTTGCACGGAGTCGCCGCCGATGTTCGAGTCCATGGCGAGCACGAACGTGTTGCCGTAACCGAACGCGTACGTTGGATAGCCCGCCAGTCGTCGCGCGGAGCCATCGGCGGGGATGAGCTGTTTGAATACGCTCAGAAAGTTGCGCAGCCCCTTCAACCTGAGCGTGTCGGCAACGTTGAACACGCCCGTGACATCGTGATTGCCGGCCGTCGGAAAGAACGGCATGCCCGCCTCGGTCGTGAGCCGATTGACGACGTCCACAAAGCTCGTGTTCCACATCTGCACGTTGCCGCCGCCGACCACCCCGTCGCCGCTCGACACGATGAAGCGCACGGGGTCTGCGCTGTTCGCGCGCGCGGCAATGGTGCGCAGCATCGACGCGACCACGAGGCCATGTTCATGCTGCAACGCCGTGCCGTCGAGTCGCCCACGCGTGTCGCCGTAGGCAATGAACGAAAAACGCGTCACGCCGGCACTCTGCGCCTCGCTCGGCAATGGCGTATGAGGCGCGTTCACGGATCGGACCACGGTGTCGGCGGCGGGGCGCGCGCCGGCGATGGGCGCCTGCGCGTACGACGGCAACGACGCGAGGCCGAGAACGAAAAGCGAACGAGCGATCATGGACGGCATGGTTGTGGCGTCATGTGAATGTGGGTACGACACAGAATCACCGCCCTCATCAAAACTCGCTTGCGCGCACGCCACCCGCCAGCACGCATGGCGGCCATGCAGGCAATCTCTCGGTAGACAACACAGAGGTGCGCACGCATTCTATCCCCGTTTCCCAACCACCGCGAGGAGGCAAGCATGTTCACGACCGTTCACTTGCATCTGCTGCTCAACCACCTGCCGATCATCGTCACCGCACTCGGTCTTCTGCTCATCGCCATCGCGATGTGGCGACGCGACGACTACCTCGCGCGTGTGGCGCTCGCGTTTTTCGTCGGCGGCGCGCTGAGTGCGCTTCCCACCTATCTCACGGGTGACGGCGCGGAGAACGCGGTGAAGAACCTCCCGGGTGTCACCAAGACGCTCATCGAGCAGCACTCGGATATCGCGCTGATTGCGGCGATCGTCGTCGGCGTACTCGGCGCGTTCGCCCTCTGGGCTCTGTGGCGTTACCGCCGGCCGGCGATACTACCTGCGATGATCGTGCGCGCGACCGTCGTCGGCGCTGTCGTGGGAGCTGGACTCATGGCCTATACTGGTCTCCTCGGCGGGCAGATCCGTCATACCGAAGTGCGGCCCGGCTATGTCCCGGCAGCGGAGGGCGCGGCTGGCGCAGGCGGCTCATCCGCAGAACGCGAGGCCGGCGAGCGAGGGAAATAGCGATGATGCGTCCGCCGTCGTCGGATCCGGGACCTCCCGGCACGGAGGCCGGTACCTGGAGACCGCGTGACGGCGGTCGTCGCGCTGACCGCCCTTCTCGCGTTCGGCTTCATCACACCGCCGCCGCCTGCTGGCCGCTACCGGTCACTATGTTTTAGGCATGGGTCCGCGAGATAGCAGACATCACCACGCCAACCGTCGGCGCAAATACGACGGTCGCTTCTATCAAAACAAGATTGTACGTTATGAAGAAGCCGGCTTGGTGTACTGGACGATGGGGGCTCCGCTCGACGAAACAACCATCATCAACAGATGTCGGAAAGAAGACTCTTTCGAGTATCGGTCGACGAACGGCAACTTGCCGGGTCAGGCCAACGGCAGTTCGTGAGCGGGAGCAGATGAGTTTTCTCATGACGTATCCATCGCCAACGAGGCATCGCGTGCACCGATTCTTTCTCCTGATGTTCGGCGCGCAGATCGCCGCCGCACCGCTCGCCGTCGCGCAGACGACTGGTCACGCCGGCAGCCACACAACCAGCCCGCCGGCAGCGGGCGCCGCCACCTCCGCCGACCGGGCCGCGATCGACCACGCCATCGCCACCGTCTACCCCAGCCTCGTGCGCATCTTCGCCGTGACCTCCGATCAGTTTGGCGGTCGAGAAGTGAAGCACGAGATTGCCGGGAGCGGCACGATCATCAGCCCCGACGGGTACGTCGTGACCAACCACCACGTCGCCGGCCGGGCGCAGCGCATCAAGTGCACCCTTTCCAACCGGGAAGAGGTACCGGCCGATCTCGTCGGCACCGACCCGCTCAGCGACCTGACCGTTCTCAAGCTGCATCCGGCGACTCCCCGCACCTTTCCCGCCGCGCACTTTGGCAGCTCGGCCATGCTGCGCAGCGGCGACCCCGTGCTCGCCATGGGCAGTCCGCTCGCGCTGTCGCAATCGGTCACGCGCGGCATCGTGAGCAATACCGAGATGATCATGCCGCGGTTCTTCGGTGACTTCGGCGCCGGCCGGCTCGACGGCGAAGACGTGGGCACGATTGTGCGATGGATCGGCCACGACGCCTCCATTTATCCGGGCAACTCGGGTGGACCGCTGGTGAATCTCAGCGGACAGATCGTCGGCATCAACGAGATCAGCCTCGGACTCGGCGGCGCCATACCCGGCGATCTGGCCAAGTCCGTCGTCGAGGCGCTGATTCGCGATGGGCGCGTGCACCGGAGTTGGACGGGCCTCGAAGTGCAACCGAGGCTGCGCAGCATGGCAGGACCTGGGGCGCTCGCGGCGTGGGTGGCCGACGGGTCGCCCGCCGCCGCGGCCGGCGTGACGGCGGGCGACATGCTCGTTCGCGTGAACGACGCGCCAGTGGACGCGCGGTTCGCCGAAGAGCTTCCACCGGTGAATCAGTTGCTCTTCTCGCTCCCCATCGGCAAGCCGTCGGCGTTCGTGGTGCGCCGCGAGGGCAAAGGCGACGTCACGCTCATGGTCACGCCCATTGAGCGGCCACCGTCGGCGTCGATTCCTTCGGAGCTGCGGCAGTGGGGGCTCGTCGTGTCGAATCTCACACCGGTGGAAGCCAGCGAAGCCGGGCGGAAGTCGGCCGATGGCGTGCGCATCGTAAGCGTGCGCGCGGGCGGTCCGTCCGAGCAGGCCAAGCCGCCGCTCATCCGCGACGACGTGATTCGCGAGATCGACGGCCAGCCGGTGCACACCCTCGCGGATCTCGAGTCGCGTACGCACGCCGCGCTGAGTGCGGATCCGGCCAAGAAGGTGAACGTGCTCGTCGGATACGATCGCGGTCTGGAGCGACGGTTGACGGTCGTCGACATGGGAGACCCCACACCGAACGTTTTCGCGCCCGACGCCAGGAAAGCGTGGGTTCCCGTGACCGTCCAGTCGCTCACGCCGCAGCTTGCCGATCGCCTGGGGCTCAAGGGGAAAACCGGGGCGCGCGTGACACGCGTACTCGACGACAAGACGCCGCTGCGGGTTGGCGACGTGATCCTCGCCATCGACAGCGAGCCCGTTCGCGCGTCGTCTCCTAACGACGATGACGTGTTCGCCACGGCCATCCGCCGATATCCAATTGGCGCCACGGCGCATCTGACGGTGAGCCGGAGCGGCGCCGAGGTCGCGGTCCCGGTGGTGCTGGGTACCACTCGGGCGCAGCCGCGCGAAATGAAGACCTACCAGGATCTGGACTTCGACTTTCGCGCGCGCAACTTCGCCGAGACCGATCGCGACGATCCGCGGTTTGAGGACGCGGCCGACGGAGTGATCGTGGAGTCGGTGACTGAAGGTGGATGGGCCGCATTGGCGCATCTGCAAGGCGGTGATCTCATCCTGGCGGTCGACGCGCACCCCATTCACAACGTCGACGACCTTGCCGCGCGAATGAAGCAGACCGCCGCCAAGCGCCCTGCATCTGCGGTACTCGAGATTCGCCGTGGCATACGAACAATGTTCCTGGAGGTCCAACCGACATGGAAATGAATGGAGGCCGCTGGATGCGCCGGCGAGTGATCGCGACGGTGGGACTGCTGCTCGCGGGCGTATTCAGGACTGGCGGGGCGCAGACGCCCGAGGAACGCGCCGCGGCGCGCGACCTGTTGGCGAAGCGATCCGACGCCGTGGTAATGGTGCTGGCGACGGTGAAGATCCGCATGAGCACGGGCGGGCACGAACAAACGGGCGATCAGCCGGTGGAGGTCAACGCGACCGTGCTCGACGCCACCGGCATCGCGGTCGCGTCCCTCTCCACGCTGCAGCCGGAAAGCATGATGGCGCGCATGGCGCAGCGGAGCGGGGCGGCGCAGCCGCAGATGTCCAGCGAGCTGACGGACCTTCGCATACGCCTGGCCGACGGGCGCGAGGTGCCGGCGCAGATCGTGTTGCGGGATCCGGATCTGGACCTCGCCTTCCTGAGGCCAACCGAGCCCGCTGCCACGCCGATGCCGTCGATGTCGGGCCCCAGCGGAAAGCCGTCCACGATGGATCTGGTGATTGGCCTGCGGCGGACGAACGAGGCCACCGATTGGCGACCCGTCGCATCGTTCGGCTATGTCCAGATCGTGATCGAACGGCCGCGCACCTACTACCTGGTAACGGGCGGCAACGCACTGGGCTCGCCCCTCTTCGACACGTCCGGACGATTCGTAGGGGTGACGGTGATGCGGAACGCGGGTGGCAGGGCCGGTCCATCGCTGAGCGTGCTCACGGCCGATGAGATCCGGGAGATGGTGAAGCAGGTGCCGGGCAAATCATGACTTGGCTATCCAGCATAGTTGCGCCGCGATAGGCCAAGTGCTCCGGCGAGGGCAGCGCTGAGCTGGGCGATGGTGTGCATTGGTGGCGGGCGGGGCGTAGGAAGGAGTGGTCGTAGACGATAGCACAGATCTGCCCGCCCAACGCGCTTCGGTCGTATCTTGGGAACCAGAGCGCTCCTCGTCCTCCTCGTATCCATACCCTCGTGAGTTCTCTCGAGCTCTTGGCCGCCCTGCTCGGCGCCATCAGCGTGTACCTGAGCGTCCGCCAGAATATCTGGAGCTGGCCCACCGCCATCGTCAACGTGGTG
Organism: Gemmatimonadaceae bacterium; assembly: GCA_036508915.1. Classification (GTDB taxonomy): domain Bacteria; phylum Gemmatimonadota; class Gemmatimonadetes; order Gemmatimonadales; family Gemmatimonadaceae; genus AG11. Next base: position 10,911 of record DATCGM010000080.1, on the reverse strand, counting down.
GTCTACGCGTTCGTCTTCTACCAGGCGAAGCTGTACGCCGACATGGGACTGCAGGTCATCTATGCGGCGCTGTCCGTCTATGGGTGGTATGAGTGGTTGTATGGCGGAGCGAATCGCACCGAGCTGCACGTCACGCGCACCGCTCCTCGGCTCGGCGCAGTGCTCACCCTCATCGTGCTCGCCGGCTCCGCGGCGCTCGGCGTGTTCCTGCGCGGCGCGACCGACGCGGCACTGCCGTTCATGGATTCCTTCCTCTCGAGCACGAGCCTCGTCGCGCAGTGGATGATGACGAAGAAGAAGCTCGAGAACTGGCTCGTCTGGATCGGAGTGGACGTGCTCTACGTCGGCATGTTCGTCTTCAAGCACCTCTACATCACCGCGGGACTCTACGCGGTCTTTCTCGCGCTCGCCGTTCGTGGCTACATCGACTGGCGACTCTCGATGGCGGAGCTCGCGGGCGCGCAGCCGGTCGCGGCCTGACGACGCCGGTGTCAACGCGAGTGCGTCGCATCTGCGTCACGGGTCCCGAATCCACCGGCAAGACGACGCTTGCGCGGCGGCTCGCCGAATCGCTCGGCACGGAGTGGGTGCCGGAAGCGTCGCGCGTCTACGCCGAGCGTGTAGCGCGTGAGCTGACGTCAGCCGATGTGGAGCCGATCGCGCGCGAACACATCGCGCTCGCGGATGCCGCGACCGAGCGCGTTCACGCACGGGCAGGGAAGGTGCTGGTGCTCGACACCGATATCCTCAGCACGATCGTGTATGCTCGGCACTACTACGGGCGTTCGTCTGAGTGGCTCGAGCGCCAGGAGCGCGCGCGCCGAGCGGATCTCTATCTGCTTTGCGACGTGGATGTCCCGTGGATTCCCGATGGCATCCGCGATCGCCCAGTCAATCGCGATGCGATGTTTGCACTGTTTCGCGATGCGCTTGCGGAGTGTGGTGCGCGCATCGCCGTTGTCCGCGGGGATTGGGAGGCGCGTTGGGAGATCGCGCTCAGGGCGGTGCGTTTGTAATTGCGAAACGGCGAGGGCGTCGCTCGGGGCGCTGCCGCCGATCAACGCCCCTCAACACGCAGTGTCTCAAAAGCTGAACCGCGCATTCACCGACACGTTCCTTGGCGCCAGCGTGTAGTAGTACGGCTCCATCGCGTTCGGATCGCTGCTCCCCGCCGCGGCACCCGGATAGCCGCCGGTGTACACGCGCCGGTCGAACAGGTTGCGCACCTGTACGAGCAGCGACTGACCCGCGACGCGGAAGGTCGCTCCCGCATCGGCGTACCAGCTTTCCGGCACCACGAAGCGAGGGTCGTTGGTGTTGGTCAGCATCATCCGCGACGTGTAGCGACCATCCAGATCGAGCGAGAGCCACGGCGCAAGCTCGGCGCGCACGCCATGCCCGCTCACGAACTTCGGCGTCATCAGCGCGGCGACGTCATGATAGACGAGCCCGGATGCATCGTCGCGATAGTCGCGAATGCGCGCATCTGTTACGGACACCGTGCTGACCACTTCCAAGGCGGGCAACGCCCGCCATGAGAGATCGCCTTCCACGCCGCGTCGAGCGCTGCGCGCGACGTTCTTGCGCAGCTCGTAGCCGATCTCGTTGATCTCACCGATCGGTGCGATCTCGTTGCGGAACTGCATGAGAAACAGGTTGGCCTGCGCATGCACCGTGGAGCGGTGCCACGTCACGCCCGTCTCCAGGTCGTACGCGGTCTCCGGATGAACGCGCGTGAGCGGCAGCACCGAGCGCGCCGTGACGCTGTCCAGGTCGTCGGCGCCGGCGAACATGTCGGAGCGGGTTGGCTCGCGGCCATTCATCCCGACGCTCGCGTAAGCGACGAGTCCGTCCATGACAACCGCGCTCACGCCGACTTTCGGATTGACGAACGACCAGCTCACCGACGCGGGCGCCACGCCAGAGCCGACGGTTGGTTGATAGCGGAACTGCACGAGGCGGAATTGCAGATCGCCGAAGATGGTCGCGTGCCCTTGCACAACGGACCCCTTGGCGAACGCGCTCTGCTCGCCCTTGTAGCCAGTGTTGTCGTACAGCCGCGTTGCGAGATCGGGGCGTGTATAGAGCCAGTGCTCGCGTTGATAACGCCCCACGTTAAGGCCAACCGATGCGGACGATGACTCGCCCTGCCAGTCGAGCGCGCTGATGATGCCGCCCCAGCGCGAGTGCAGGTTGTAGTTGGAGGCGTCGCTCAGTCCATTGCTTCCCGGTACGTCGTACCAGCCTCCTGCGTCGAAGCCGTACGCCGTCGTCCCGATGCTCGCCGACGTCGAGAGCGCGTGCGTCCACGCGACGCTGAGCAGATCCTGGTGAAAGCGATCACCCACCGCGCTCTCCCGCGTGTTGCCGTACGGGTTGTCCCTCGGCGTCTTCAGTAACACGCTCAAGGGCGACGCGAGATATGCCTGCTCGTTGGATGAGAGCCCAGCGAGGAGACTGACCTTCACGACGTCGCGCGAGCCGAACCATCCGCCGCTCGCGAACGCGCTGCGAGAGCGATTGCCGGAGTTGTAGCGATAGCCGTCGGTGTGCTGCGCCGAGCCGCGCACGTATCCGGCGAATCCGCTCGGCGTCATCCCCGTCTCGTACACCGCGCTGCCGCGCGACGTGTTGTACGAGCCGCCGGTGAGCTGCACGTCGCCACCGCGCGAGACGCTCGCGATGGGAACCGACTCGAAGTTCACCGAGCCCGCGTACGACGCGACGCCGTGCGTGCTCGATCCGACGCCGCGCTGAATCTGAACCGACGCAATGCTGTTGGAGAAGTCGGGGAAGTTGGAGAAGTAGAGCCCTTCGTCCTCCGGCTCGTTCAACGGAATGCCGTCGAGGGTGATGTTGATGCGCGTCTGGTCGATGCCGCGAAGACGCATGTACGAATAGTTCGACGCCGATCCGCTCTCGGAATACGCGGTGATGCCCGGCGCAGTCTGAAGAAGGATGGGCGTCTCCTGTCCCGTGTAGCGGCGCTGAATCTCGGCGCGCTCGATGGTCTTCTCGGAGATCGGCGCCGAGCGGCCGCGAATCGCGGTGACTTGCACGCCCTCGAGCTGCTGTGCGCGACGAGCGCGCGATGAATCGGCGGCGAGCGAGTCGGCGCGCGTGCGCAGGGTGTCGGCTCCGTGCGCTCTCTGCGGAACGGCCTGGAGAAGGAAAGCAACGGCGAGTGTCAGCACTTGGCGCTCCGGTGTGTCGCGTGATTCGCGAGGGGAGCGGGGCTTTGGAGGAATGAGAGTGCGAGTTCAGTCGCGAAGTCTCGGGACCAGCCGCCAAGCCAGTGACGCTCCCTTCGCTGGAATTACCCAGATCAGGTTCGACGGGTGTGATCTCAGCCTGCGCTCGACTTGTCGATGCGTAGACACCCCGTGCCACTGCTTGAATGATAATTGGATCGCGGCGGCGCGCTACCGCATGCCACTGCGAGATCGGAATACGGTATCCGTGCTCGAGAGCGGCACATGGCGTTCTTGGTGTGTCACACGCGTGAGCGGCGGCGTGACTGGAGTGCGTTCGCGCGCGGAGGGTGGGCCGCCTCGCGCCCTGCCAGATGGTAGTACGTCACGCACTCGCTCTCGCGGCCGCGAACGACACGCCGGTGCACGAGCGGTCCCTTGAGTTCCGTCACGACGGTGCACTGCCGCTCGCCGTCGCTGCCGTCGACGTAGATCACGACCCAGTCGTGCGTGCGTCCCACTCGGTGCGCGGTCGCGGTGTTGGAGAACAGCGCGGTGTAGTGCTGCTCGCCGCGCGTCGTGTGCAGGATGGGTAGCCAGCGTTCGCCGGTTGGATTGAAGCGACGTGGCGCGATCGTCGGCAGTGCTCCCGCCGCAGCGCGCTCCCGATATTCGCGATCGACGTCGAGCAGTTCGGCGACGGTCGGCAGTGTCTCCGAATTCGGATGCCGTCGTCGTGCGCGCAGACGAGTCGCCAGCGCGTCCCGGATGCCGGCCAGGCGCTTCGCGCCCAGGCCAGGTACGCGTGCGAGCCGCTCGTCGTGCGCTGCCCGCTCCAGCTCTTCGAGCGATTCGATTCCGAGCGCATCGTGAATGCGCTCCGCGAGCGTGTCGCCGATGCCAGGGACCGAGGCGAGGAGCGCGAACGGATCGCTCTCGCCGTGCAGCCGCTCGAGCGTCCCCAGTCTTCCTGTCTCGGCAAGCTCGCCCAGCGCGCGCGCCAGCGCGGGGCCAATCGCGGGGAGACGGTCCAGCCCCTCCAGTCCTTCTTCGCGAAGCAGATCACCCACCGGGCGCTCCAAACGCCGAATGCTCGCCGCGCCGCCGCGCCACGCCTGGACGCGGTACTGATTCGCGCCCTGGTCTTCGAGGAGATTCGCGACATCATCCAGCCGGCCAGCGATCTCGTCATTCGACAGCTTCGGCAGCGGTGTCGGCCCCGTCGGTTTCGTGTTTGTCGCGCTCATGATCCCTCCGCCGGAGGATTGCCGCTAAGAGATCTCCGAGGTGACGTCCGTTGCCGTCTCGATCATCGCCGCGAGATGTTGCTCGAACCAGGCCACCGCCAGTTCGGCAACTCGCTCGAGCGTGCCAGGCTCCTCGAAGAGGTGGGTGGCGCCGGGAACGAGCACGAGTTGTTTGGTCGGACACGCAAGCTGCATCAGCGCCGACCGATTCATGCCGATGACCAACGTGTCGTTGCCTCCGACGATGAGAAGCGTCGGCGCTTTCACGCGTCCGAGATAGGAGCCCGCGAGATCGGGCCGGCCGCCACGCGAGACGACGGCGCGGACGACGTCGGGTCGTGTCGCCGCCGCCACCAGCGCGGCCGCCGCGCCGGTGCTCGCGCCGAAGTAACCGATGTGCAGGGCGTGCGTGGTCGGCTGCGACGTGAGCCAGTCGGTCACGCGCGCCAACCGCTCGGCGAGCAGTGGAATGTCGAAGCGGAGCGCTCCCGTGCGCGCGTCGACCGACTCCTCGTCCGAGGTGAGCAGGTCGAAGAGTAGCGTCGCGAAGCCGCCCGCCTGGAGCCGCGCCGCAACACCCTGGTTGCGCGGACTCAGGCGGCTACTCCCGCTGCCATGCGCAAAGACCACGATCCCTTTCGCGGTCGGCGGAATCGTGAGATCGCCACGGAGCATCACGCCGGCGGGAATGATGATCGTCTGCGTCCCGCCCTCCGCACCCATCGTTCTGGTCATTGAGCCTCCCTGCGCCTGGCGCGCACGGCCTTGCGGCCATGCGCGCGTGAGCCTGATCGAACGGATCAGAGAATCAGAACACGACGGACAACTCGTCGCGAACCTCCGCGACTCCCGGTGCGGACCACGCTGCTCCTTCGGCCGCACGCCGGTCGCCGAACGAGGCCACGCTGCCCGTGAGCGTGACGACGCGCCCCGTTGCCTCCACGACGATGCGCTCGGCGGTTCGATCCGCCCGGCGCTCGAGCGCTTCCTTGATGCTCTTGCTCACGTCGTGTGACGACACGCGCTGGGGCGTCACCTTGATGAGATTGGTCACGCCGCAGACCCCGGTAAGGTTGCGTACGGCGCGCGCGGCGGCATCGCGCTGGTACTGCCACTCGACCTCGCCATCGAGCGTCACCCAGCCATTCGTCACCTTGCTCTTGATCTTGTCATGCGGCACCTGGATGTCCCACGCGAGCGAATCCACAATCTTGTGTGCGATGTCGGTGTCCGCACGGCTGAAGGCACTGGGGATCGTGACGGCCAGGTCGTTGGCCACCGCCTTGACGCCCGCGACGCGCTCCGCCGCGCGTTCGGCCGCCCACTTCTCGGCGTAACTCTCGACAGATCCGGTGAGCGTGACGACGCCACCCTTGGCCGCGAGGCCAATCTCCTTCTCCTTTACCCGCGGGTCCCACGTGAGCTCCGAAAGCACGTCCTTGTGGAGCTGCATGTCGGTCTTCATACGACGCTCCTGATCCTTCAGGGTGAGCCCCTCGCGCGCTATAGCACGCAAACCTCAAGTTCCGCGCCGAAGGCCCCAGCGTCTGTAGGGCGAACGCCCAAACCTTGTGAGGTCTTCGCCGATGGGCTCGCTGGCGCCGGCGGCGAGGATATCCCGACACCGAGCTGCCACGCCCGACGCTAGCATTGAGCATGGCTCGATCTCCGCAAATCCTGTCGTGGCATTGGGGACGGATGGTCGTCGAGACAGCGCTCGTCCCGTTGCGGGACGCGACGCTGTTTCCAGGTGGCGTCCATGCATGGGACTGGCGCGAGAGCGGAACCGGCCACCGTGTCGGCATTCAGCCGAGCGCCGTCATCGAACTGCTGGATCGAGGCGCGCGCGTCGTGGTCCTTTCGCGCGGTGTCCTCGGTGCATTGCGCGTTGCGCCCGAGACATTGGCAGTGCTCGAGCGGCGCGGAGTACCGGTCCACGTTCTCCGCACGCCGGAAGCCATCGCCCGCTACAACGCCCTCTGCGCCACTGAACCGGTTGGCGCCCTCATACACTCGACGTGCTAGGCGGTGGGTGCAGTCGCAGTGCGCCGCGCATCGGGCACGACGTCACCCACCACCCGCGCGAGATACAGCGCCGCGTTCTCGCTGCGATTCGGATCCCAATCCGCGGCGAGCTCCGAGAGGTGGGCGCGCCGCGCCGCAACCAGCACGTTGAGTACGTCGCATCCCGCTGGCGTGAGCTCGTATCTCGGCAGAGCCGATGCGCCAGCGCTTCGCTCGTCGATCAGAGCGCGTTGGCGAAGTTCGTCGAGCGCAAGACGCACACGCTCCGCCGTCACATCTCCTTCTCCGCCGATCTCGAGAGGACTTCGCTCCGGTTGGCGCTCGAGGCGCACGAGCAGCCACGCGGCAATCGGGCTGAGTGTCTCGCCTGCACGGGCGACGATGCGCTCGATATGCTCGCGCTGCACCGCGCGATCCGAGAGAGAGGCCAGCGCCGCGTACAGCTGCGCCTCGGCACTCGTCTCATCGTCGGGGCGTGCGAACGCCTCGGCCACTTCATTGCCCGTGTCGGCCGCCGACGCAGCCGCCGTCGCGCGCAGAGGCCGCTCGGGGAGCAACCACGTGAGCGCGAAGCCTACCGCGCAGACGCATGCGGCAACCAGAAAGACAGTGTTGAGCGAGGCAGTGAACGCCGCGCCGTAGGCATCACGCACCATTGGCGGCAATTGGGCCAGCGCCTGCGCGGTCATCCCGCCGGCTCCACTCGCATTCGCGCTCGCGTCGCCCGGCGGAAGCAGCCGCGCGAGATTCGCCGACAGCCGCGCGCCGAAGACCGCGCCGAGGATTGCCGTGCCGAGCGAGCCGCCGATGAGACGAAACAGGGTGGCACCGGAGGTTGCGACGCCGAGATCGCGATACTCGACGGCGTTCTGCACCGCGATGACCAGCACCTGCATCACCATGCCGAGACCGATACCGAGCATCATGATGTAGGTCGCCGTCATAAAGCTGGTCGTCCCGAGCGACAGCCGGGAAAGAAGAACCAGCGCGGTGGTCATGATGCCCGTTCCGATCACGGGAAAGAGCTTGTAGCGTCCAGTCCGACTGATGAGATGTCCGGAGACGATCGACATCGTGAGCATGCCGCCCATCATCGGCAGCATCTGCATACCGGACGCGGTCGGGCTCACACCCTTCACCACCTGGAGGAAGACGGGGAAGTAGATGATGGAGCCGAACAGTGCGAACCCCACGATGAGTCCCACCGCGGAAGTCACCGCGAAGGCAGGCTCCGCAAAGAGCCGCGGAGGAAGAATCGGCTCCCGCGCGGCTCGCTCCACGAGCGCGAAGACGATGAGCGCAAGAATCGCGGCGATGATGAGCCCGACGATGAGCGAGGATGTCCACGGATACGCGCTCCCACCGAGATCGGCGATGAGAGTCACCGCGCTCAGCACCACCGCGAGCAGCGCGGCGCCGGCATAGTCGATCGCATGCGCTCGGCGCTCCGGTCTCGCCGGAAGCGTGGCGGCCAGCACGCCGAGCGCCGCGATCCCGAGCGGGAGATTGATGTAGAAGATCCAGCGCCACGAGAGATGCGTCGTGAAGAAGCCGCCGAGTAGCGGGCCGGCGATGCTCGCGAGTCCGAACGCGGCGCCGAAGAAGCCTTGATACCGTCCGCGATCGCGCGGCGGCACGATCTCGCCGACGACGGCCTGCGTCGTCACCATCAAGCCGCCGCCACCCAGGCCCTGAACGAACCGGAAGACGATCAGCTGCGTCATCGTCTGGCTCAATCCGCAAAGTGCTGAGCCCGCGAGGAACAGGACGACCGCGGACTGGAGCACGATCTTTCTGCCGTAGAGATCTCCGAGCTTTCCGTAGACGGGGGTGACGATCGTTTGCGCCAGCAGGTAGCCGGTGACGACCCAGGCGAGATGCTCGAGGCCGCCGAGTTCGCCGACGATGGTCGGCAGCGCCGTCGAGACGATGGTGGAGTCGAGGGCAGCGAGCAGCATGACCATCAGCAGCCCGCTGAACACGACCATCACTTGACGATGCGTGAGGGTGTCGCCCATTGTCATCTCCCCGTCAGGTGCGCGGCCTTATTGTTAAGGTTGTCTATTCCGAGCGACCCCACACTCCCATCGAGGCTGGCATGACCCGTACCTCAGCAACCATGAAGGCCGCGCTTGCCGCCGCCGTGCTGGCGCTTCCGAGCCTGGTCGGCGCGCAGACGTTCAGAGTCGAGAAGTACAACATCGGCGGCGAGGGTGGCACAGACTACGTGACCGCCGAACCCGGGACCGGCCGCGTCTTCGTGTCGCGCGGCACGCACGTGATGGTCGTCGATGGTGCCACAGGCAAGGTACTCGGCGACATCCCCAATACGCCGCGCATGCACGGCGTCGGGCTCGCGTCCAAGTGGAATCATGGCTTCACCACCAATGGTGGCGATTCCACCGTGACGATGTTCGACCTGAAAACGCTTGCCGTCATCAAGAAGATCCCGGTCAAGGTAGGCGGTCTCGACGGCATCATGTATGACGCCGCCGACGACAAGATCATTCTGACGAATCACAGCAAGCCCGGCACGGCGGTCGCGCTCGATCCCAACAGCGGCGACATCACCGGCACGGCCGAGCTTGAGGATAACGCACCGGAAGGCGCGATGGCTGACGGCAAGGGGAGAATCTTCGTCAACAACGAAGGCAAGAACACGATCCAGGTGATCGACGTCAAATCGATGAAGGCGGTTGCGTCGTGGCCGCTCGCGCCGTGCGAAGGCCCGACCGGCATGGCCTACGACACGAAGTCGAACCGCATCTTCGCGGGTTGCAGCAAGAAGTCGGTGGTGGTGGACGCGAGCAACGGAAAGATCGTTGCGGAGATCGAGAACGGCGATCGTGTGGACGCGCTGGGCTACGACGAGTCGCAGAAGCTGATCTACATCCCGGGTGGCGGAGGCAAAGGCACCGTGACCGTCGTCCGCCAGGATTCGCCGGACAAGTACACCACCATTGCAACGGTCGAGACGGTTCCGGGCGCGAAGACGATCGCCGTCGATCCGGTACGGCACATGGCGTATCTGTTCCAGCCCGAGCGTGGCCCCTCGACGCCGCCGCCCGCCGGTGCGCCCGCGGGCACTCGGCCCACGCCGGGCCCGATCCTCGCTGCGTGGTTCATCGCCATCAGCCACTAAGGGTTTTTGCTTGACCAGGAAAAACGTCCGGACCGTGTGGTCCGGGCGCTAACGAACAAGGCCCGCTGAGTCGGTGACTCTGCGGGCCTTGTTCCAAGCGCTGGTGGGCGGTGCGCATGAGGTGGGACCTCGCTGTGTCAGTTCTCAGTTCCGGTGAACGTCGTTTCGATCGTCGCATTGCTCTGCAATTCCGCCATCACCTGATACGTCGTTGCCTGGTCCGCGACGAGCGTGTCCTGTGCAAGCCCGTCGCTGCCGGTGACGGTCGTGTTGACGCTCAGCGTGCCACTACTGTCAGGAATCCAGCTGACCGTGACGCCGGCAACGGCGTTACCGTACGCGTCCACCGCCTTCACGACGAATGGCTGCGCTGACGAGCCTGTCGCCACGACCTGCGCGTCGCCGCTCACCTTGACCAGCGCAACGACTGCCCCGGCGTTCGCCGTTGCGGACAGCACGATTGGCGTGAGGCCGCTGACCGACGCCATCAGCGAATCGGTACCGGCCACGGTGCCGAGGGTCCAGCTCACCGCTGCGATGCCGAGGGAGTCAGTGGATGAGGAGGTGATGCTGATCGATCCGGCACCCGACTCGATTGACCACGAGACCATCACGCCAGCTACTGGGGACCCGTTCGCGGCCAGCACCTTGACCGTGACCGGATTGGCGAGCGGCTGCCCCACGGTCCCGATCTGCGCGTTACTTCCCTGGACGGCTGAGATCGCCGCCGCCACGAGCGGCGCTGCGGCGTCGGTGCTGTTGCATCCGGCAATGAGTGAGAGTGAAGCCGTTATCGCGATCGCGAGACGGGCGAAGCTGCGCTGTTGTTCCATGATACGATCTCCCCTATGAAGTTAGGATCCACGAACCGTGACATTCCTTGGTGGGACACTGCTCGTGAGATGAACTCTGCGCGCCGTTGTTAATGGCAAATGAGAGAATGCGTCGCGAATAAATCATGCTTGCATTTCGCACCCAACACTTTGCGCGCTGGCGACATATAGCTCGGCCAGATCGCCTCAAAGCGCTGCATGTCACGGTCGGCCTCGAAGGAATCGACTCCGACTTCGCGACGTTGCTGCGCACGGTCGTCATCTTTCTCGGAGAACGACCGGTCGCTCGCGAGTGGGTCGGAATTGGAATGGTCGCCGCGGGTGTGCTGGTACTGAGCATCCGGCGTTGACGTCGTCAGTCCCCCAACCGAGAACAACACCATGACCGAAAGCGAAGCGCCGGAGAGTGGCAACGACCAGGACGGTGGTCGCTGGGTCGCCTCAACGGTTGGTTCGTCCGGCTATCGCGCCGA
>DATCGM010000079.1:0-5098 GCA_036508915.1 Gemmatimonadaceae bacterium | reverse complement strand
ATCGATTTTGAGGACCTCCCCCTCACCCTCATTCGCAAGACGATCGCGAGGAGACTCGCCGAGTCGATCGGTCCGATCCCCACGTTCTATCTCACGGCCGAGTTCGACCTCGAGCGCGCGAGCGAAATGCGCGCGGCGATGGCGGCGATGGGTGACGATTACAAGGTTTCATTCAACGACATCATCCTGAAGGCAACGGCCACTGCGCTCGCGCAGCACCCGGAAGTGAACGCGCACTGGCTCGGCGATCACATCCGCCTCCACCATCGCGTCCACCTCGGCATGGCGGTCGCGACCGATGACGGCCTCATCGTGCCGGTGATCTTCGACGCCGACAAGAAGCGCATGAGCGAGATCGCGATCGAATCGAAGATGCTCGCGAAGAAGGCGCGCGAACGGAAACTCACGCCGGCGGAGTACACGGGCTCGACGTTCTCCGTCTCGAATCTCGGCATGATGCAGATCGAGCAGTTTACCGCGATCATCAATCCGCCCGAGTGCGGCATCCTCGCGATCGGGGCGATCGAAGACAAGCCCGTCGTCGCCGCGGACGGATCCACGCAGGTCCGCAAGCGCCTCCGCGTCACGATGAGCTGCGATCACCGCGCCATCGACGGCGCCGTGGGCGCGCGCTTCCTGCAGACGCTGCGCCGCATGATCGAAAATCCACTGATGCTGGTCTACTAAGGTCTACTGAGAATCGAAAGAGAAACACATGGCAACCTTTGACGTGATCTTCCTCGGCGGCGGTCCGGCCGGATATGTGGGCGCCATCCGCTGCGCCCAGCTCGGACTCAACGCCGCCGTCATCGAGCGTGAAGGGCTCGGCGGCACCTGCGTGCTCTGGGGCTGCATTCCCGCAAAGGCGCTGCTCGAGGCCGCGAACCTCGCGACGCGCGTGTCGCACGCCGCCGAGTTCGGCGTGGGCGTCGGCGAGGTGAAGCTCGACTTCGGCGTGGCGATGAAGCGCTCGCGCGATGTGAGCATCAGGAACTCCAAGGGCGTCGAGTTCCTCTTCAAGAAGAACAAGATCACCTGGATCAAGGGCACGGGCACACTGGCGTCGAACAAGTCGGTGAAGGTCACGATGGCCGACGGAAAGAGCGAGACGCACAGTGCGACGAAGGCCGTGGTGATATCGACGGGATCGCGCGTGCGCGGGCTGCCGCAGGCCGGACTCGAGCTGAACAAAACGACCGTTATCTCATCGGATGAGGCGCTCGTCCTCGAGAAGGCGCCGAAGAGCATCGCCATCGTGGGCGCGGGCGCGGTGGGCTGCGAGTTCGCCGACGTCTTCCACGCGTTCGGCTCGAAGGTTTCGCTGATCGAAGCGATGCCGCGCATCCTGCCGCTGGAGGACGAGGATTCGTCCGCGGAGGTCCAGCGCAGCTTCAAGAAGCGCGGCATGGACGTCATGGCCGGCGCGAAGCTCACCGCCGCGAAGATCGGCAAGGATTCGGTGACGCTGACCGTCGAAGTGCAGGGCGCCAAGCAGGAGATCGTGGCCGATCGCGTGCTCGTCGCCACGGGCCGTGCCACGAACGTCGAGAACATCGGGCTCAAGGAAGCCGGCGTTCAGCTCACCGACCGCGGCTTCATCAAGATCAACGAGCGGATGGAAACGAGCGCGAAGGGGCTCTACGCGATCGGCGACGTCGCCGGCCCGCCGATGCTCGCGCACAAGGGCGAGCGCGAGGGCATGATCGTCGCCGAAGTCATCGCCGGGAAGCCGTTCCATCCGCTGAGCTACGGCAATATTCCGAACGCGACGTACTGCCACCCCGAGGTCGCCTCGATCGGCATGACCGAAGCGCAGGTGAAGGAAAAGAAGATCGACTACAAGGTCGGCAAGTTCCCGTACAGCGCGAACGGCCGCGCGCGCACATCGGGCGAGACCGAGGGCTTCGTGAAGATCATCCGCGACGCGAAGTACGGAGAGATCCTCGGCGCGCACATCGTGGGCGCGCACGCCACGGAGCTCATTCACGAGCTGGCCGTGGCTCGCGAGAACGAATTCACCGTCGAGGAGATCGAGCTGGCGATCCACGCGCACCCGACGCTGTCGGAGTCGATCGCGGAAGCCGTGCTCGATTCACTCGGCCGGGCAATACACATCTGAGCGAGGCCTTCGTTACGACAGATCACGCGGATTGGATCGGATACGGCAACTGAAACTGCCACCGCTTTATCACGGATTTCGCGGATCAACAGCCTGATACTTCAACTGCAAAAGCTTTTTGGGGGAACTGCCACTGCGGCGCGCGCCGTCGTTAGCAGTTCCCCCAAAGTTTTTGTTGTTGCCGTATCAGGCGGTTAATCCGCGAGATCCGTGTCAAGGCAGTGGCAGTGTCAGTTGTAGTATCCGATCCAATCAGCGCAAATCCGCATCTCCCCTGCAGGGCTCCTACGGCCACGGATCCGGATCGTCCGGGTCCCCGTCCGGCGCCGGCGCACCAGCCGGTGTCGGCGTCGCGATCATCTCGTATCCAACCGGCGGTTCCCCGCCCGCGAGATTGCGCACGAAGTAATCCCACACCTTCCGCACGCCGTACGCCGGCAGCGCATGCGGCGTGTCCGGAAAGATGATCATGTCGAAGTCCTTGTTCGCCTTGATCAGCGCGTCCACCACGCGCAGCGTGTTCGACGTGTGCACGTTGTTGTCCATGTCGCCGTGCGTGAGCAGCAGCTTCCCCTTCAGGTTCTTCGCGAGCGTGTAATTCGCCGCCGACTCGAAGTTGTCGGTGGCCTTCGCGCTGTCGGCCTTGTAGAGCCCCTGATACTTCTCGCCCCAGAAGAATCCGTACGTGCGGTTGTCGTGATTCCCCGACCCGCTCACCGCGACCTTGAAGAAATCCGGATAGCGGAGGATCGCGTCGGTCGACGCGAAGCCGCCGCCCGAGAATCCGTAGATCCCCACCTTGTCGATGTCGATGTAGTCGTACCTCGCAGCCAGCTGACGAATGGCCGCGATGTGATCCGGGATCCCGTTGTCGCCCATGTTGCCGTAGTAGAAATCGTGGAACGCCTTGGACCGTTTCGGGGTGCCCATGTGATCGAGCTGGATTACTATGAACCCCAACTCAGCCAGCGAGCGCGCCTGCCCCGATCCGCCCGTGCTGAATCCCCAGTCGGCCACGCTGCCGACCTGCGGTCCGGGATAGATGTGCGTGATGATCGGATACTTCTTCGTCGGGTCGAAATTCGACGGCTTGTACATCAGGCCGTAGAGCGTGGTCACGTTGTCGCGCGCCTTCACCGTGAACAGTTCTGCCGGAGTCCAGCCGATGTTCTTCAGCAAGTTCACATCGGCCTTCTCGAGACTCATGAGCACGCTGCCGTCCGCGGCCGAGCGCAGCGTCGTGACCGGCGGCGCGTCGACCCGTGAATACGTATCGAGGAAGTAGCCGCCGGTCGGGACGAAAGTGATGCGATGGTTGCCGTCCTCCGGCGTGAGAAGCTTCATCCCCGCGCCGTCGAATCCGATGCTGTACAGGTGCGCGTAGTACGGCACACCGGGTTCCTTGCCCCAGGCGGTGAGATAGACCTTCTTCGCCGAATCGGCGACGTGTGCGATGCGCTCCACGGTGTATGCGCCCGACTCGAGCTGGTTCTTGAGCTTGCCCGTGACGTCGTAGCGGTAGATGTGCAGCCAGCCGTCCTTCTGCGAGGGGAAGAAGATGTCGTCGCCGTTCGATGCGATTTCCCAGTTGCCCGAACCGCCGCCGTGCACGAGCTCGACGAACGTCGCGGCCGAGTCCTTGGTGATCGGAGTGGTCTTCCCCGTCGCGAGGTCCGCAGACAGCATCGTGACGCGCTTGGCGCCGCGCGTCGCGTCGAGCAGGTATAATTTCTCGGATTTCTTCGACCACTTGAGCGCGGCGAGTCCGCTCATGCCGTGCACGATCGTCGGCGGCTTCTCGTCCTGCATCTTCACGCTGGTGCGCGCCGCGACGTCGAGCACGTACGAGTCGTATCGAATGAGGATCGAGTCGCCCGGCGCGGCGTACGGATACGTCACGAGCCGCGGCTGCGGCTTGGTGGAGGAGTACAGCGCATAGCGCCTCACACCGCGCTCATCGGCGCGAATCACCGCGATCTTCTTCGAGTCGGGCGACCAGATGAGCTGCGGGCGGCGGCGGGTCGGACGGTCCGGTGGCAGCGTGCTCGGCGTCTCGGTGCCGTACGCGTACTGATCGATGCCGTCGGTGGTGAGCTGGATCGAGCTGTCGGGAAGCGTGAGCGAGTCGACGCGCGCCGGTCGCTTGGCGCCCTTCGTGGTGTCGGCCGCCGGCTTGAAGACATGAATGCCCGCGTGGCGCACGTAGATGTTGTAGTTGTGGCTGAACGCCTCCCACTTCTTGTCCGGCGAGAGTACTGCCCAGGTCGGCGTGTCGGGCTTGATGACTTTCGCCGTATCCGTCACCGTGCACGCGTACGTCGCGATCGTGCACTCGAACTGGCGCTTGCCCACGTTGAACTTGAGCGCGCGCTCGTCGTCGCTGAGCCGGAAGTTCGGGATATTCGTGGGATCGAAGATCGTGTCGCCGGCCAGCGACATGACCTGCGCCAGGTGCACGTTGTCGAAGAGCGGCGCCTTGGTGCGCTTGACCGGGTCGATCAGATAGACCACCGGCTCGCCCTTCGGTGATGCCGACCGATAGTAGAAGCGCGTGCTGTCCTGCAGCCAGACCGGGTTGACCGTCGCGTTGAGCACGAAGGCGCTCGAGGTGCGGATCAGGTCGGCTTTGGCGTAGTTGGGATGGGCGGGGGGCTGCGCGACTGGCGCCTGCGCGGCGAGCAGGACCGGGGCGGCGATCAGGGCGATGAATGGGAGGCGCATGTGTCGGGGCGGTTGATGGGGTGTGGATTTGGCGCGAGTCAAACGTAGAGTGGGCGCGCGGGGCTGACCAGACGGTTTTCAGAAGGGATGAGCGACGGGTGAGGAGATCGCGAAGAGGTACAGGCGACGCGTGAGGGGATCGCGAAGAGGCACAGGCGACGGGTGAGGGGCGACTTCGTGAAGAGCGACGCGCGAGGAGTGCGGAGACGTTCTCCTCGCTTCTCACGCGTCGCTCTTCGCCAGATCGCCCCTCACTCG
>DATCGM010000078.1:0-21247 GCA_036508915.1 Gemmatimonadaceae bacterium | reverse complement strand
TCGTCGCCGAGCGTCCCGTGCTCGATACCGCGCAGACGAACTATCTTGCCCTGCTGAATACCAACAGCTACCAGAAGGGCGGCTACATTCTCTACATGTTGCATCAACAGCTCGGTGACAGCGCGTTCTTCGGCGGGCTCAGGACGTATTACGCGACGTACCGTCATGGTACCGCGCTCAGCGACGATCTCCGGCGAGAGCTCGAGCGGTCGTCGCACCAATCGTTGGGACAGTTCTTCGAGCAATGGCTTCGGCGACCAGGCGTCGCGGAGCCGGCGATCGGATGGGCGTACGACCCGGCGGCGGGCACCGTCTCGCTGCGCGTCGTGCAGGAAGGACCACACGGCGCGTACGAACTTTCGCTGCCCCTGATCGTGACCGATGCAACCGGCGCATCCGCGCGAATGACGGTGAACATTCCAGCGGAGCCGAGCGCCACGATTGTGCTGCCCGCGCACTATGCGGCGCGGCCACGCTCGCTCACCTTCGATCCGGACGAGCGGTTACTCGCGCGCATCACCAGGCTGTGAGACTTCTCCGGGCAAGGAGCGCGACGATCGCGCTCCTCATGGCGGCCGCGTGCACGGCGACTGTGGCGCGCGCGCAGGACAGCGCGCCGCTTCCGCCCTCCCGCGCCGATTCGCTGCTCGCGGACGGCAGATGGGCGGAGGCGGAAGCCGCCTACTACCAGCGGGCGGAGCGCGCACCGCGCGACCCTGTAGCGCGCGCCGCGCTCGGCCGCTTTCTCGCCATGAAGGGTGCTGTGCGTCCCGGCATGGTGCTCATCGCCGAGGCTCGGAAGTTCGGCCTCGACGAGGAGACGACGCGCAAGCTCGTGACGCCGCTGAGCGCCATTCTCGAATGGCGCAGCGAAGCCGCCGCATTCAAGCGGGACTCGACGTTCGGCGCTCGTCCGCCAAAAGACCCGAAGGCCATCTTTCAGATTGCGCGTCCACGCACCGATGCCGACGGTCGTCCGCTCACCGATCAAAGCGGCGTGAGCGAGGTCACGTGGTACGACGTGGTCGATCGGCAGATCGGCCTGGATAGCATCAACGCGCGGACGCGGCCGATCGGCATCGAAGTGTTCGAGGCACTCTCACCATCGATGGATGTGCGCGACGGCAAGGTCACACTGCACGCCAATCCGCGCTCGGGGCTCTCGGCCACTGGACGACGCTATCAGGTATTGCGCACGCCGTGCGAAGTGCGCGTCCTCATGGGCGAGCGGCGCATGCTCCGGCTGGCCGACGCGTTGCGCGAGCTGGAACCGAGCTGGTGGCAGCTCGATTTGCCGCACGGAATTCTCGTGGTGCGTTAGCGGTGCAACAGACGATTCTTCAAACTGGCGTGGTGACGATACCGATCCAGTGAGCAGGCACTACCGCCCGACATTCTTCAACTCGACGAGAAGACAGCGGTCCTGCACCACGTCGATGCCCGCCTTTGCGAATCGCTCGGCCGCTGCGTCGTTGCGAATTCCGAGTTGGAACCATACCGACGCGGGATTCGCCTTGATGATGTCGTCGATGTGCGCCGGGATGTCCTTGGGGCGTCGAAAGACGTTCACCATGCCAACCGGTTCCGCGATGTCGGACACCGCGCGATACACCGGCTGGCCGAGGATCTCGACGACCTCGGGATAGTAGACCGGCACCGGAACGATCTCGAGTCCGGCCTTCTGCGCGTACAACGGGACGTAGTACGCCGGTTGCATGGAATCGAGAGCGGTCTTGATGCCGAGCACGGCGACGCGGCGCGTCCGGGCGAGGAGACTCGCGACTCCTGCGTCGTCCTCGATCAAGTGCGTGCGCCAATCGGCGGACTCAGCGGAATCCTGCGTGGTGGTCTTCATGCGAGTTCGATGCTGCGAGGATCGTGCGCGCGGAAACAGTTTGGCCGGGTGATCCATTGGATGGCGAGTCCGGACGGCCTTTGGTTAGATTTACGGACTGTACCACCGTTCGACCGCCAAGGAGACTCAATTTATGCGAATGCTCGTTCTCGGTGCCGGGCTGCAAGGCTCAGCGTGCGCCTATGATTTGCTGCAGAACCCCGAAGTCACGCAGGTACGGCTCGCCGACCAGCGCTTCAACCACCTGCCGTCCTTCCTGAAGCCGCTGGCGGGACCGCGTCTCATTCCCACTCCGCTCGACGTCCGCGATCGCGAGGCCGTGCTGGCATTGATGCGCGAGTGTGATGCAGTAATGAGCGCCATTCCGTACTACTTAAACCTGCAGCTCGCCGAGTGCGCGGTCGAGGCCGGTGTTCATTACTGCGATCTCGGCGGAAATACCGAGATCGTCTTCCAGCAGAAGGCGCTGGCCGACAAGGCAGTGGCGAAGGGAGTGACCGTCATTCCGGACTGCGGTGTGGCGCCGGGTATGGTGAACATCCTCGCGCAACATGGCATCAAGCAGCTCGACACGGTGGACTCCGTGCGAATTTTCGTCGGTGGGCTGCCGCAGAATCCGGAGCCTCCGCTCAATTATCAGATCGTGTATTCGCTCGAAGGCGTGCTCGACTACTACACGACGCTGTCGTGGGTCTTGCGCGACGGCAAGCGCGTGCAGGTGACGGCGCTGTCCGAGCTCGAGTCGGTGAGCTTTCCCGCGCCGGTTGGAGGGCTCGAAGCGTTTCACACGGCGGGCGGACTCTCGACGATGGCGTTTCGCTACGAGGGCAAGATCCCGACAATGGAGTACAAGACGCTCCGCTATCCGGGTCATGCCGCAATGATGGAGACGATCCGCGAGCTCGGCCTGCTCGACCTGGAGCCGGTGGACGTGAAGGGCGTCAAGGTCGTTCCGCGCGACGTGTTCGTCAGCGTCGTCGGTCCGAAGCTCACGAAGCTAAAAGGCAAAGATCTGCTTGTGCTTCGCGTGACGGTCACGGGAACGAAGAACGGCAAGCCGGCGACGCGCCAGTTCGATCTGATCGACCGGTACGACGAGGAGCACGGCATCAGCGCGATGATGCGGACGACGGGATATTCGTTGTCGATCACCGGGCAGATGCAGGTGCGGGGTCAGGTCACGCCGCCGGGAGTCTGGACGCCGGATGAGTGCATGCCGGCCACCGCGTACATCGCCGAGCTGCGGAAGCGGGGAATGGATGTGCGGGAGACGAACAGCTGAGTCGACTACACCTGCTATTCCCTCACGAAGTTCGCTAACGTGGCCCCCATGGCGTCCATGGTCGCCTTCGCATTCCAGCGATCCTTCCCGTTGTAAATGAACGAGAACGCGACGATCTCGCCGTCCTTCGCCGTCACGTAGCCACCGAGCCCGATGACCGTATCGGTCGTCCCCGTCTTCGCGTGCAGGTTTCCTTCGGCGGGGGTGCCACGCATACGGCGCCGCAACAACTCGGACTCGCCAGCCACCGGCAGTGAGCCGTGGAACGCCGACGACCACGGGCCTCTGTGCGCGTAGCTGAGAAGCTGGATCATCGTGCGCGGCGTGACATAGTCCAGCGTGGAGAGTCCCGAGCCGTCGAAGACGCGAATGGCCTGAGGATCGGCACCGACTTTCTTGCCGAGGAAGTCGCGCAGGTTCGCGAGGCCGACGTCGGCGGAGCTCATTCCATCCGGCGCGGCAGCTCGGCCGGCGTCCCGGAACAACAGCTCGGCGACGATGTTGATGCTTTCGCGATTCATCTCGGAGACGATCTGCGAGAGCGGCGGCGAGGCGAAGCTCGCGACTTTCGTCGCTGTTGCGGGGGTGCGCGCCGCGCGAATTTTTCCGCCGACGGTGACGCCGACATTCTGTAGCGCGCTTTGCAGTGCGCCGGCAGTGAACAGCGCCGGATCGTCCACGACGAGCGAGTAGCGCAGCGGACCGCTGAGAGAGCCGATCGAGCCGCTCACGTCGATACCGCCATCAGCGGCGCGGCGGGCCGAGATGCGGCCCCGTCGGCCGCCAACCACGCGCACGGTGCTGCGCAGAGGAATTGTCGTCGTCACGGGCTCGAGGGTCACCTGCGCAACCTTGCCGACAGGGCTGACGACGACCCACACGAGGTTCTCGTTGAGCGAGAGCGCCGAGACACGCGCGGCGTAGGCGGCGCCGAGATACTTCGTCTTCCACCCCTCGGGGATCCTGCGATCGTCGAAGGCACTCGCGTCGAACACGAGATCGCCCGTCACCTTCTTCACGCCGGCCGCGGCGACAGAGTGGGCGAGCGTCGCCATTGGAAGATTCGGGTCCTTGAAGAAGCGCGCCGACATGGAGGGATCTCCGTCGGCGCGGAGGTAGAGATTGCCCTGAACGGTGCCGTCAGGACCAATCGCGCCGTCGCGCAACACGTCGGTGGAGAAGCTGTGCTCCGGACCGAAGCGGTCGAGTGCGACAGCGGTGGAGAAGAGCTTCATCGTCGACGCTGGCTGCATCATCTCGCCCACGTTCTGCGCGAAAAGCGTGTCGCCGCGCGTGAGCGACACGATCATCACGCCGAACTTTCCGCCCTTCACGCGACTGCTGAGCATGTTGCTGATATCGCCGGTGAGCGCCGGGGTGCCGCGCGGTGAGGTCCAGGCCGTGCGCGGCGGGGCAGCGGGGCGACGAGGGGGTTTTCTGCGAGTGGACGGCTTCCTGGCGGCGCGCTTTGCCTTGCTCTTCGCGGCCGATTGCGGCGCCATGGACAGGCCCTCGGCGCGCGACGCAAACACGCGCGGGGCCCCTGCGGTGGTCAGGAGAGCGACGGCTATGACTGTAGTGGCCGCGGCGCGGCGCGCGCGCGACCCGAGAATGGACGTGATCATCGTGGACGGAAAGGGCAACTCGCGTTCCAGCGTCGGAGCGAGGTGGACGAGCGGGCAGAGCTCAATCTAATTCCCGGATGGGTCCGTACTCGGCGCCCTTGCGACCACGCCGGCACATACACCGAAGGGCCGGTACCGGTCCACCGATGCCAGCCCTTCGCGTGACGGTGACTCGCCCACTCACACCTTGAAGATGATGTCCCGCTTGTACATGTAGTACAGAATCGCGTACCAGAAGAGCACGAAGGTGACTGCGAATGCCAGCGATGCATTGATCGGCGAAAGCCAGGGCGTGAACAGCGTCTGGTAGATCCCAGCCTCGAGCGAGATGCGCTTTCCGTCCTTCACCACCTTGAAGATGGAATAGATGCAGCGTGCCATCACTCCCGAGCCGACGAACGCGATCATCGGGTTCAACCCGTAGATGACGAAGAACTTCGTCCCGCCCCGCACCTTCTGGAAATCGACGACCCACATGACCGTGGCGAGCGAGACGCAGGCGAGGCCCGCCGTGAAGAGGACGTACGAGCTGGTCCAGAGGCTCTTGTTGATGGGGAAGACCCAGTGCCACATCAAGCCGATCATCATGCCCAGCGCGCCAGCCGCGAAGAGTCCGGACAGACGTTCGGTAAGCGGCCGGCGCTGCCCGATCCAGCGCCCCGCAAGATTGCCGAGCATCGCCGTGCAGATCGCCGGCACCGTGGAGAGAAATCCTTCGGGATCCCAGGTGACGCCGCTAACCCAGAGGTGGTTGCCGAGTCCCCAGCGCGACCAGTCGAAGACGAGGCGGTCCGTCCAGGCGGCCATCGTTCGCGGCGGTGAGTCGAGTAGCAGCGCGCCGATCGTTCCCTCGCCGGGAACGGGAAGCACCGTCATGACGAGCCAATATCCGAAGAGCAGCCCGGCAATGATGCAGATCTGCTGTCGGAGCGTAGTGCGCAAGGTGAGCAGGGCCGCACACAGGTACGCGATGCCGATGCGCTGCAGCACGCCGGTGATGCGCCACGTCAGCAGCCGTTCGAGGATCCGCTGCAGAAACGTCGGATCGGCGACACCGCGAACGTCGCCCCAGGCGAAGTAGGGAAAGCCGCTGACGAGAAGCCCGAACACGAAGATGAGCACTCCGCGCCGAATGATCTGATGGCGAATCGCCCGTTCGTCGTCGCCACGTGCGCGCCGCGCCGAGAGGGAGAGGTGGGTGGTGATTCCGACGATGAAAAGAAAGAACGGGAAGATCAGATCGGTGGGAGTCCATCCATTCCACGGCGCATGCTCGAGCGGCGGATAGATGTGTGCCCAGCTCCCTGGATTGTTGACGAGAAGCATCCCGGCGACGGTCATGCCTCGGAAGACGTCGAGGGAGAGGAGCCGCTCCCGCGGCGCCGCTTTCGACACCATCGGGTCGCCGGCGGGCAATTCGGTCGTGCGCGGAATGTTTGGAAAGGGGGCGGTCATGCTGGCGACCTCAGCGAGACGACGGTCCGGGAACGAAAGTGCGGTCCAGTGTGTCACCTAACTAGAACACGGGCGAAGGGGTTTGTCGAGCCGTACGCGGTGGAAAGGCGACCTTTCGGGATGGCCGGACGGTTCACAGGTTGAAGGACGGCGCGTGGGTCACGCCACGGTAAGCGCCCTCGCCCGCTGCCACACCGACAGCTTCGTGTAGTCGTGCATCCCCGACGATGTGTCAGGGGGCCGAGCCGAGCACCATCCATCCGCCGCCCCACAAACCAAAAACCGGCCTCCGCGTTCGCGTCGACCGGCCGGTGTCTCATCTTTGTGAACTGCCTTATCTCGTCGCCTCCCGCCAATCCACCTGCGCGCTCGCCTGACTATCCTCGGCATCCGCCTGCTGCCACCTGAAAAACACCACCGAGATGATGACGAAGAAAAACAGTCCGCCCGGGATCCACATGATCAGCGCTCCGATCAGCTGATCCTGCAATGGCGTGATCCCCCAGATCCGCGGCGCGCTGGCGTAGGCTGGATACAGAACATGATCCGCATAGCCGATGCAGATCGCGATGAGCGACATCGGGATGCTGAGCAGGAACAAGTACAGCATCTGCGCGGGGTACGAGATCCGCGGCAGCTCAGGGAGCGGGCTCAGGACTGGCCACCACATCAACGTCGCCGCGACCATGAAGCACAGGTGCTGCACGATGTGCACGTTGTGATGCGCCATCGCGAGGCCGTACACCGGTGGTAAATGCCAGACGGCGAGCACGACGTTGAAGATCACGAAGCAGCGCGGCGCCGTGGTCACCCAGCGCGCCAGCTTGCCGACCACCGGCCACTCGAGCGCTGGACGCAGCATCCAGCCCGGCGTCCCCAGGATCAGCAGTGGCGGCGCGACGAGGGTCAGCATCAGATGCTGAACCATGTGGGCGCTGAACAGATAGTAGTCGCTGAGATCGTGCAGCCAGCCGTTGAGCGACAGGAAGATCAGCGCCAGCGCACCGAAGAAGCAGGCGCGCTGAAATGTCGTCGGTGTCTCTGGCGTGGGGGGGAAAGCCTGCCGGGCGCGCCAGTGATACAGCGCGCCCAGGCCCACCAATCCGATCACCGTGCTGGGATGCACGGTGAACTCGGTGAGCGCGATGCGCGCCGCGGGATGCAGCAGCAGCGGCACCGGCAGATGCATCAGTTCAACAGGGACAGTTTGCCGAACAGGAATATCAGACCGACGATGGTCGTCATCGCGATGATGAGCGGTCCGGTGAAGAGCACCCGGAACAGCTTGTGATCGTACCGCAGATGCATGTAGAACATGACGACGGTGATGAACTTCACCGCCGACATCGTGAGCAGCATCGGCACGAACGCCCGCGAATCGTGAATCGCGGGAACGTAGTAGATCCAGACCTCGACGACGGTGATCAGTGCGAGAACCACCGCGACCTTCCAGTACGTGGACCAGGTCGGATGCTCCTTCTCGATCCCCATCGCGGCGTGGTCAACGTGGGCGACGTGCGAGTCCTGCGAAGAGTCGTGTGCCATGAGTCGTCGGCCTACTTGATCAGGTAGACGAGCGTGAAGATCGCGATCCACACGACGTCGACGAAGTGCCAGTACAGCGCGGCGATATCGACGTTGAGGGCGTCCTTGGGGCCCAACCCGCGACGATAGTCGATCGCGAGCAGGGTGAGCAGCCAGAGCACGCCCACCGTCACGTGTGCTCCGTGGAATCCGGTCAGCGTGAAGAAGGAGGAGCCGAAGAGATTGGTGCGGAGCGTCAACCCTTCATGCACGAACGAGGTGAACTCGAACGCCTGGAAGCCGAGGAAGGTCGTGCCGAGGAGCGCCGTCATCCACAGCCAGAGCCTGGACGAGCGGAGCAGGCGCGCGCCGAACCCTTGCGGCATTGGCTGGTCCTTCATCTCGACAGCGGCGAGCGCCAGCACCATGGCGAGCGACGACATGAGCAGCACGAACGTCGATGCGGACGTGACCGGGATGTTGAGAATCGCCTTGAGCGGCGTGCTGCACACGGGGGGAAGGCAGGCCTCGTGCGGATATGGTCCGACGAGGCTCCGTCCCTTGTAGATCAGATACGTGGAGATGAGCGACGCGAAGAGCATGCACTCGGAGCCGATGAAGGCCCAGATCGCAATCTTCTTGTTGTCCAGCCCCGTGGAGGTCGGCGGGTGCCCATGCGTCGTATCATGCGCGCTGTGGGCGGCGGCGGCGTGTGCCATCTAGTGTGCGTCCTCGAGCGGGGTCAGCAGCCACCCGTAGAGTGAAACGATCATGATGAGCGCGCCGCCCATGATCGTCGCGAGGGCGAGCGGCATGTTGTTCTTGTGGATGAACAGCAGGCCGGAGAACATGATGACCATGCCGGCGGCGCAGAGCAACGGCTTGATGGTCGGGTTCGGCATCGGAATGCCGAGGTCCTTGGCCGACTCTCCCGTCGCGAGCTCGATGTGCATCCCGGACTCCGCGACCTGCTTCGGCTCGTTGCCGACCGGATTCGGATGGGCGTGCCCGGTGTGCTTGCTCGCGACGTCGACGTCGAGCCGCGTGTCGCCTTTCACCGTGTGCGGCACTTCCGCGGTGAGCGCCGGTGTCTTGACGTCCCACATCGGATAGCGCGACGTCACCCTCGGAATGCGCGCGAAGTTGTACTCCGGCGGCGGCGAGGGGATCGACCACTCGAGCGTCCCACCACCCCACGGATCGTTGCCGGCAATCGCACCCGCCTTGAAGCTGCGGAAGAAATTGACGATGAAGATCAGCGTGCCGACCATCAGCACGGCCGTCCCGATGGAGCTGAGCAGGTTGAACGTCTCCAAACCCTGGCCCGCCTCGTAGGTGTAGATGCGGCGCGGCATGCCGAGCAGTCCCGAGAAGTGCATCGGGAAGAAGGTGAGGTTCATGCCGACGAAGGTCAGCCAGAAGTGCCAAGTGCCGAGCTTCTCGCTCAGCAGGCGGCCGGTCATCTTCGGGTAGTAGAAGTAGATACCGCCGAAGATGCCCATCATCGACCCACCGAACAGCACGTAGTGGAAGTGCGCGACGACGAAGTAGGTGTCCGTCTGCTGCAGATCGGCCGGTGGCGACGCGTGCATCACGCCGGAGATGCCGCCGATGGTGAACAGTGCGACGAGACCGATCGCGAACTTCATCGCGGTCGAGAAGCGGATCGAGCCGCCCCACATCGTGAAGATCCAGTTGAAGATCTTCACGCCGGTCGGAATCGCGATGAGCAGGGTCGTGACGCCGAACACGGTGTCACCGATCGGGCCCATGCCGACGGCGAACATGTGGTGGGCCCACACGCCGAAGCCGAGGAAGGCGATGAGCATGGTTGCGTACACCATGACCGGATATCCGAAGATCGGCTTGCGCGAGAAGGCCGGAATGATCTCGGAGGTCAGGCCGAACGCGGGCAGAATGAGGATGTAGACCTCGGGGTGCCCGAAGATCCAGAACAGATGCTGCCAGAGCAGTGGGTCGGCACCGGCGGCGATGGTGTAGAAGTTCGTGCCGAAGAAGCGGTCGAACAGGAGGAACACCAGCGCGATCGTGATGACGGGGAAGGCCAGCACGAGGAGGAACTGCACGACGAACGCATTCCAGGTGAACATGCCCATGCGCATCAGGTTCATCCCTGGCGCGCGCATGTTGATGATCGTCGTGATGAAGTTGAACGCCGCCGCGAGCGAGCTGACGCCGAGGATCTGAAGACCGATCACCCAGAAATCGATGTTCAGGCCGGGGGAGAACTGCATCGTCGTGAGCGGTGCATAGCCGAACCAGCCGCCGTTCGGTGCCGCGCCGATGAACCACGAGAAGTTCATGAACATCGCGCCGAACAGATACACCCAGTAGCTGAACGCGTTGAGCCGTGGGAAGGCGACGTCGCGCGCGCCGATCTGGAGCGGAATCAGATAGTTGAAGAATGCGGCGGATAGCGGCATGACCGCGAGGAAGATCATGGTCGTGCCGTGCATCGTGAACATCTGGTTGTACGCTTCGGCCGAGAGCACGTGCTTGTTCGGCCCGGCGAGCTGCCAGCGGATCATACCCGCTTCGAGTCCGCCAACGATGAAGAAGAAGAGCGACGTGAAGAGATAGAGCGTGCCGATCCGTTTGTGATCGACCGTCGTGAGCCAGGCCCAGATGCCGCTCTTACCGACGTAGCTGTCCGTCGGCCCGTAGGCCGGTGCGGTAGCTGTGGTTGCCATTTAATCCGTGTCTCCGGTGGTGACGGCGGTTACTTGAGCGCCTGCAGATACGCGACGATGTCGGCGATCTGCTGGTCGTTGAGTCCAGTCTTCGGGATGAACGCCTTCATCATCGGGTCGTACTCGCCGGCGCCGAGGGTGGGCATCAGGATCCCGGGCTTCATGCGGCGCGCGTTCTTGACCCAGAGCGAGAGATGCTTCGCGTCGTTCGGGAAAATGCCGGCGGCGATCGTCGAGCGAGACGCGACGTGCGTGAGATTCGGCCCGACGACACCCATCATCATCGGGTTGCCACTGATCCGGTGACAGCCCAGGCATCCACCCGCCCCCTTCGTCAGCATGTCGCGGCCACGCTCGGCGTCGCCCTTGAGCGACTCGTTGAACGCGAGCCCTTCTGGCAGCGGGGTCTTCGGCACGACGTGCGCCGGAATCTTCTCACGGGGGAAGGCGATGAAGCCCGCCTGCTGCACGGGCGCGCCCACCATCGCACTCATGTCGTGACCAGCCATCGGAGCGGCTGGCTGCGTCTGCGGCGTTTGCGCCTGTTTCTTCGTCGTGTCCGCGGCCGGGGCTGCAGCAGCCGGAGCCGGAGTCATCGCGACAGCGCCGAAGGCGGCAGGGCTCAATTGGTGCCTGGTCCATGCCGCGAAGTGCACCGGCGTGACCGAGAACACCTTGAAGTGCATGTTCGCGTGCGACGCGCCGCAGAACTCGGCACAGAAGCCGTTCCACGCGTTCTCGCCAACCGAGTCGGGGGTGAACCACAGATAGTTGACGCGGTTCGTGATGAGATCGCGCTTGCCGCCCATCTGCGGAATCCAGAACGAGTGCAGCACGTCGATCGTCTGGAGCTTGAAGTTCACCTTCCGCCCGACGGGGATATAGAGCTCGTTCGCCGTGATCAGCGTGTCGAGCTTGCCGTTCATGCCAGTCGTGGTGTACTGCGGATAGCGGAACTCCCACCACCACTGATGTCCCCACACCTCCACCTGCAATGCGTCCGCCGACGCCTTCGCCTGCGTCTTGAAGATCGTCTGCACCGTGGGCACGGCAATGAACGCGAGGATCACCGCAGGAATCGCCGTCCAGAGAATCTCGAGCGTCGTGTTCCCATGCACATGCGTGGGGCGCTCGCTCTCGTTCTTGCGGCGATACTTGAAGATGGTGTAAATGAGGATGCTTTCGACGAAGACAAAGACGAATCCTCCGAGCCACAGAAGGATGTCGAAGAGGTGGCCGACGTCGCGGTTGAACTCCGTGTGGTTATGAAAGATGGAGTTCGGGTACTGCGCGCTGTTGCACGCAGTGATAGAGACCGCAAGGAGGGCCGGCAGCGCGGCGGCGAGTAGCCGGCGTGGTCGGGTGGGCACGGGCATGCGATGTCCTTGGTCCGACAGTGTCGTGAGTAGCGCGATCGCACCCAGATCGCCGCGCTCGTGCGAAATCCTGCAATCCCGGGGAAAGTTCCGGGCACCTGTAGCGAACGCGAAATCCCGTCGGCGAGAGCCGCGCAAGACTTTGCCTCACATAGTGTTACGCCATCACGCTCATTCGCCGGGTTTTCGTGCGCCTTCGACGGGCTCTTCCTTGATGGCGTGCTTGTCCTTGATTCGAACAACCGCGATCTCGAGCTGTTGGCGGAGCGAGCCGACCCCCTCGCGCAACGTGCGGATCTTGGTCGTGTCGGGCCCGCCGCGGGACGTGACCAGATTCATCGCGGCAACCTGATCAGAGATCAGCCCGAACTGCGGCTTGAGTAGCCCGACGAGCGGAAAGAGCGCGCGCTTGATCTGCGACGCGTAGAGCGACGTCGGCTTGTTCTGCTTCAGGGACAGGGCATACTGCTCGACGATGCCATGCAGCCGCGCGAGCTGGATGAACGCCTCGTCGATGGTCTTCATTTTCTGGATGCCCGCGCCGTCGAGCTTGGAACCTGCCATTTTACCTCGGAAGGACAGTCGGACAGGATGACGGTCGGACAGGACTGCCCTCCGCTACTTCACCCTCTCCAACCTACTATTGGGCCTCAGCTCCCGCCCAGCCTTGGCCTGCGGGACGCCATTCACGCGCACCACGTCGGCCGTGAAGTCCCATCGGCCATCGTGGATGCTCGCGCCAACGCCGTATGCGTCGACCGGAACGCCATCTTCCTCGAACACACGGATGCGCGCGATGTTGAAGCCTCCCGACGCGACGATCTTCACCTCGCCGAAGCCTTCGGCGTCGAGGGCATTCCGCACATTCCATACGAGTGCAGGGTTCACCCCGGTCGGCGGAAAGACGCCCATCTGCGGCGTGACCGAGCGATCCACCATGTACTCGGAGGTGTCGAGCCGCACCCCCCACAACCGGCCTTCGAGGGCGCGCGCGACCGCGAGGCTGGTCGCCACCGAATCGTTCTCGTAGTCCACCAGCACAACGAGCGGGACCTCCGCCGGAAGAACCGCCGCGACAGCGAGCGCGGCCGCAACCGTGTCGCCGCCATACGCCGCGACCAGTGCATGAGGGATCGTGCCGATTCCCTTCTTCCCTGTGAACGCACCCTGCGCGTCAGTGGATACACTCGCCGCGCCGCCGACATGCGCGCTGAGCCCATCACCCGGCTGAAGCATTGCGTGGTCGCTGCGTGCTCCGAACACGTAGATGGGCTTCGGACGCGCCGCGTCGACGAGCTGGCGCACGTTGGTGCACACGCGCGTGCGGCGCGCGATCGTGCCGATGATCAGCGTTTCCAGGTGCGCGAAGGCGGAATAATCTCCCTCCACGAGGAGAACCGTATCCCATGAGTCGACGCGGTCACCCTCGTATAGAGCACTCACGTCGAGCGCGGCGAAGTCGTCGCTACAGAGCTTGAGCAGCGCCACCGCCTCGTCGATCCCGCCGAGCCACCCGCCGCGCTTCGCCGACACCTGCCAGGTGACGCGCGCAACGCGACCCTCCGCGCGAAGCGCGTCGCGCGACCGGTTGAAATACACGTCGCTGAAGAAACCAGCGCGAATTCGATCGGCCGGTAGCTCGAACAGCGCAGGATCGATGCGCTTGCGTCGGCGTGGAGGCATTGGAGCTGGCTCTAGAGCACGGCGAACGCGCTCGTCGATCGTGTGCTAGATCGTGTGCTAGCAGGCCCCGTCATCGCCTCGGGGTTGAGCGCCTGATCGAGCTGCTCGCGCGTCAGCAATCCACGCTCCATCACGATCTCGTACACCCCTCGGCCGCTCGCCAACGCGTTGCGCGCGATCTCGGTGCTCACTTCATAGCCGAGCACCGGGACGAGCGCCGTGACGATGCCAATCGACTGTTCGACGAACTGGCGCATGCGATCGGGATTCGCCGTGATCCCGTTCACGCAACGCTCGCGGAGCACGATGCAGGCATTCGTCATCGAGCTGATGCCGCCGAGGAGCCGGTACGCGATCACCGGCTCGAAGACGTTGAGCTGCAACTGTCCCGCCGCGGCGGCCATCGTGACGGTCACGTCGCCGCCGATGACGTCGAAGCAGACCTGATTCACGACTTCGGGAATCACCGGGTTCACCTTCCCGGGCATGATCGACGAGCCAGGCTGCATGGGCGGCAGATTGATCTCGCCGAAGCCGGCGCGCGGGCCCGAGCTGAGCAGGCGGAGGTCGTTGCAGATCTTCGAGAGCTTCACCGCGCAGCGCTTGAGCACCCCGCTCAACTGCACGAAGGATCCGGTGTCCGCCGTCGCCTCGACGAGATCGAACGCCGTGATGAGCGTGAGTCCGGTGATCCGCGACAGATGCACTCTCACCGCTTCGGCGTAGCCGGGCGGCGCGTTGATTCCCGTGCCGATCGCCGTCGCGCCCATGTTGATTTCGCGAATGAGCGCCTGGGCTTCTCCCAAGCGATCGACGTCCTCGAGAATCGTGTGACCGAAGGCGGTGAACTCCTGGCCGAGTGTCATGGGAACGGCATCCTGCAGTTGCGTGCGACCCATCTTGAGGAAGGGGGCGAACTCCCCTCCCTTCGCGAGGAACGCCTCGGCGAGCGACCGCATCGCCGCGCGCAGGTTCTCGATGGTGGTGTGCAGCGCGATCTTGACCGCCGTCGGGTAGACGTCGTTCGTGGACTGGCTGAGGTTGACGTGACTGTTCGGGTGCACGAACTGGTAGTCGCCGCGGGCATGTCCCGAGAGCTCGAGCGCGCGGTTCGCGATCACCTCGTTCGCGTTCATGTTCGTCGACGTGCCGGCTCCGCCCTGGATCATGTCCACGAGGAAGTGCTCGTGATGCCGTCCGGAGCGAATCTCACCGGCCGCGCGCACGATGACATCGGCCACGTCGTTCGGGAGCAGCCCGAGTTCGGCGTTCGCCAGCGCCGCCGCGGCTTTCACTGCCGCGAGCGCTTCGATGAGCGCCGGAAACTCTCGCAGCGGTACGCCGGTGATGGCGAAATTCTCGAGCGCCCGGAGAGTCTGTACACCATACAGTGCGTCGTCCGGCACGTCGCGATCGCCGAGGAGGTCGTGCTCGCACCGCGTATTGGTGCCGCCGAACCCGAGTGTGCGACCGCGCCCGACGAGCGTCGCGTCCACGGCCGAGAGGCGCTGCTTGATCGCGCGAGCGGCGCCTCCGACCAGTGCCGCGTACAGCGCCGGCGTCTCCTTGAGCATGTCCTGGATCTGCTCGTGCGTGAGGATGTACGCCTTCGTCTTCACGATGGCGCGAGCGCTTGTCCCATGCAGCGAGTCGTCGAGCAGGAGTCCTTCGCCCACCGCCTCGCCGACGCCGAGTGTGGCGAGACGAATCGGGCGCGCGTTCTTGCCTTTCTCGATCACGACCGCGCCGGAGATGATGAGCGCCATCAGGTTGCGCGGCTCGCCCTCCTCGAACAGAAGCGCGTCGCAGTCGTATTCGGCCGACGTCACGAGTTTGGAGAGCTGGTTGACGGCGGTGTCGGTGAGGCCGTCGAGGAAGCGCAGGGCGCGGAGGGTGTCGCGGTCGGAAGTTGCCATGCGCGAAAAGTACATGGTCAGAATAGCCCTGTCAGGGCCTCACTGGCGCCTTCGAGTCGCCAGCGGTAATTCAGTGGACCAACGAACTATCAGACCTTTTAGTGGAGTCGCCCCGCCGTGCCCATTTCCCGCCGTGACTTTCTCGGCGCCAGCGCAATCTCCGCTGTCGGCCTCGTCCTTCCGCGCCGTGCCGATGCGGCTCCATTCATTCGCGTTGCCAATCGCGCCGAGTCGGCGTCCGCAGCGGTGGCCGGCCGGCCGGCGGTGGTCTCGAGTGCGAATGGGATCCGCGGAGGCAAGATTGCCTACGACATGATGATTCAGGGCGCCGACCCGCTCGATGCCGCCATCGCTGGCGTCAACATCGTCGAGCTCGATCCCAACGACCAGTCGGTGGGGCTTGGGGGCCTGCCCAACGCGGAGGGTGTCGTGCAGCTCGACGCGAGCGTCATGCACGGCCCGACCAAGCGTGCTGGCGCGGTTGCCGCGATCGAGGACATCGCGACGCCGTCGCTCGTGGCGAAGGCAGTGATGGACTACACGGATCATCTGATGCTGGTCGGGGCCGGGGCACGCCGATTCGCGATCGAGATGGGCTTCACGCCGCAGAACCTGCTTACGGAGAAGAGCCGGCAGGATTGGTTGCGGTGGCGTGCGAATCTCAATCCGGACGACGCGTGGCTCGATCACAAGGACGACGTCAGGATCGCGAAACCCACACAGCCGCCGCCCCGGTCGTCCCGCCGCATGCCGGCCTTCCGTCAGGACGCTGACGAAAGCGACAACCATGTGTTCTACGACGAGCGCGGCATTCCGCACACGTACGGCACGATCAACATGAACGCGCTCACGGCGAATGGTGACCTCGGCTCCGTGACGACGACAAGCGGCATGTCGTGGAAGATTCCTGGCCGCGTCGGCGACAGCCCGATCATCGGCGCCGGCCAGTACTGCGACAACGAGGTTGGCGCTGCCGGCTCGACGGGACGCGGCGAAGCCAACATCAAGGTGTGCGGCGCTTTCCTCGCCGTGGAGCTCATGCGGAACGGAATGACACCGGAAGCCGCGCTGCTGAACGTGATGGAGCGGGTGATCGCGATGACGGAGAAGCGACTGCTCAACGACAAGGGCCGCCCGTTCTTCGATCTCGATTTCTACGCGATCAACAAGAAGGGTGAGATCGCCGGCGCGTGCGCGTACGAGGGCAGCCGGTACGCTGTCTGTGATGCGCAGGGTGCGCGGTTCGTGCAGTCGGCGTTCCTGTTCAAGCGTGCGGAGCGGCCGAAACGCTGACGCGGAACTCCGCGAGTCAGCGCGCGCGAATAACCTTCTTCACCCATGTGCAGGTCCTTCGCTGTGCTCAGGAGGACAAACTCGAACTGCACCTCGTCACGTTTCCACCCTGAGCCCTCCGACGAGCTTCGACAGCCGCTCCGCCGCGGAGCCCAGCGTATTCGCCGCTCCCGCAATCTCCTGCGTGCTCGCGCTCTGCTCCTCGCTCGAGGCGGCGACCTGCTCCATCGCCGCCGCGAAGGCTTCGGTCCCACTCGCGAGGGAATCAAGGCGCTGCGTCATCTCGGCGACGAGCCCGCTCGTCGTCACCGCTGTCTGTTCGATCGACGCCGTCCATGCTTCCGCATCCGCGACGGCGTGCTCGATGTCGGAGAACGACTCCGACGCTTTCGCGGTGGCGGCGCGCACTTCGTCGGCGGTGGAAACGGCTCGGTCGGCGGATTCGCGCGATGCGTCGATGCCACGCAGCACGCTCTTGACGATTGCCTCGGTCCGCTCGGCGGCGTCCGAGGACATGGAGGCGAGGCGTCGCACCTCGGTGGCGACGACGGCGAACCCCGCGCCCTGCGTGCCGGCGCGCGCGGCCTCCATCGCCGCGTTGAGCGCGAGGAGCCTGGATTGCCGAGCGAGCTTGCGCACCAGTGTGACGAAGGAGCGAATCTCTTCGCTGGCGTCACTCAAGGCGGTGATGGCCGTCGCACTCGCATGCACGTCCGTCGCGAGGCTGCCCAGCGATTCGGCGCTCGCGTCGAGGCCGGCGCGATTCTCGAGCGCGAGGGTGCGAAGCGCCGTGTTGCGCACAACTCCGTCGCGCGCGCCCGCGTCGAGTGCGGCGGCGAGGACGCGCAACGAACCGGCAGACACGGCGAGGCTCGCGATCGTCTCGGCCATGCTGGTGGATTGCGCGGAGAGATCGCTCGCCGTGTGCGCGATCTCGCCAGCCGTGGCGGCCATCTCCTCCGAGCCTGCGGTGATCTCCGCCGACATCACGCTCGTCTCCCGCGCCGCGCCGGCGATGGCCTGCGCCAACCGGCGGAGCTCGAGAATCATCGCGCCAATCGCGCGGCTCAGACGACCGATCTCGTCGTCGGCCGAGAGTCGGCGCAGCTGCACCGAAAAATCGCCGGCAGCCACCGCCTCGGCCGCCTCGGCGAGCTCGCGCGCCGGGATGAAGATGCGCCGTTGAAGAAACTGATTCATCGCGGCGAGCGGCAGCACGAGCACCAGAAGTACTGCTCCCGCTCCACCCAGTACGACGAGCCGGGCAGTGCGGAAAGGCGCGGCGATCTCCGCCGTCGGCAGATGGGCGACGATGCGCCAGCGCCCCGCATTGGCGCGCAATGCGAGGGCGCGCTCGGTGACGCTGTCCACAGCGACCGAGACTGCCTGCGCGCTGTCTGCACCCCCGCTCGGCATACCCTGAAGCCGGTGCCCCGCGTTCGCCGAATCGGAGCTGAGAAGGACGCGGTCCGTCGAGTCGAGCACGTCAATGTGCACGCCCGCTCCGGCAGAGGAGAGAGACTGTACGAACGGCGCAATGCTGAATCCGAGCTTCACGACGCCGGCCTTGGCGCTCCCATCCTTCACGACTGTCGCGAGCGAGACGGTGATCTGATGCGCTGACGAATCGTACGCCACGTCGACGGACGAGACTCCGTCGCGCCAGGCGGACTGCCACCAGGCTTCGTCGCTCTGCACGAAGTCCGAGCTGAGCTGAGTCGTCACCGCGTTGTATCCGTTCGCGTCGGTGAGCAGAATCTCCGCGGCCTCGAGCTGAGGCAGGAGGTCGCGAAGGAATTGGCGCGTGGCCGGCGCCACGTTCATCGAGCGCTCCCGGTCGAACCGCTTTTCGAGCTCGGCGACGTCGGCGCCGACGATGCCGAGCGCTCGCGCGCGAGCGCCGCCTTCCCGCGCCGCGCCGACGATCTCCGGGGTCAGCGCGAGCACCTTCGCTTGACGCGTGCGGTCATCGAGCGCCTGCGTGACGACGATGCGCGCGCGCGATGCCGCGTCGGCGACTCGCGTGTCGCCCTGCTGCTCGGCGTCGCGCCCGAGGAGCATGTTGGCTCCGGCAGCGAGTAGCAGTACGGCGAGCGCAGCGCCGAATCCCGCGCCGATGATGAAGCGGCGGTGCAGCGAGGGAGCCTGGCGACCCCGAATGGGCGAGAAGAGCGAGAAAATCGACATCGATGACGTAGGACCGTAGCGAGGACGTGTGACGAGCGGACTATCGTACGACGCGTCGGCGCGGCGTGCTTGAATGCCCCTCACATGGTACTAAATTGCCAAGACCATGACAGACTTCGCACCACCACATCCCGCCGGCGACGCGCCAGTCGCGTACGATCCTGCCGCCATCGAACGGAAGTGGCAAGCGCGCTGGCAGGCAGAGGGGACAAACTCGCCTGATCTGGCGAACGGGGCGAACCCGTTCTACGCGCTCATGATGTTCCCGTATCCGAGCGCGGAAGGGCTCCATGTGGGCAACCTCTTCGCCTTCACGGGGAACGACATTCATGGACGATTCCAGCGGCTGCAGGGGCACACGGTGTTCCAGCCCTTCGGATTCGACGCGTTCGGCATTCACTCCGAGAACTACGCGATCAAGGTTGGCATTCATCCGGGCGAGCTGATTCCTCGCAATATCGACACCTTCCGCCGCCAGGTTCAACGCGCGGGCCTCATGGTCGATTGGCGGCACGAGCTGTCGACGACGGATCCGTCCTACTACAAGTGGACGCAGTGGATCTTTCTGCAGCTCTACAAGCAAGGTCTCGCCTACAAGAAGGCGGCGGCGGTCAACTGGTGCCCCTTCGACAAGACGGTGCTCGCCAACGAGCAGGTCATCGGTGGCGCGTGCGAGCGCTGTGGCACGATGGTGGAGCAGCGATTCCTGGAGCAGTGGTTCTTTCGCATCACGGACTATGCGGGACGCCTGCTCGCGAACCTCGACGGGCTCGATTGGTCGGATAGCACGAAGACGGCGCAGCGGAACTGGATCGGCAGGTCCGAGGGCGCGGAGATCATCTTCGTCGTGCAGGACGTCATGGAGTTCGCGGGAAGCGCGACAGCGAGCGCCGGACGCTCGGGTGAAGTCGCGGTGACGGCGCTCGAGGTTCGCGTGTTCACCACGCGTGCCGACACGATCTTCGGCGCGACGTATCTCGTGCTGTCGCCCGAGCATCCGCTCGTCGAATCGATCACGAGCGACGAACAGCGGGAAGAAGTGAAGCAGTACGTCGCGAAGGCCGCGAAACAGGATCTCGTGAGCCGCAAGACGACGAAAGAAAAGAGCGGCGTCTTCACCGGCGCGTACGCGACGAATCCTGCGACCGGCGAGCCGATTCCGATCTGGATCGCCGACTACGTGCTGATGGAATACGGTACGGGCGCCATCATGGCCGTGCCGGGACATGACGAGCGCGATCACGAGTTCGCGAGGGCTTACGATCTCCCGATCGTGCGCGTCATCGCTGGAGAGGAGCATTCGACGGACACGCCGATCGGCGATGCCGCGTTCACGGAGACCGACGGTTGTCGTCTCGTGAACTCCGGTCGCTTCAATGAGCTGAGCGTCTCCGAGGGCATGATCGCGATCACGACCGAGCTCGCGGCGCACCACGCCGCGATCCTGGTCGTGAATTATCGTCTGCACGACTGGTGCATCTCTCGCCAGCGCTACTGGGGGCCGCCGATCCCGATCGTGTACTGCGACAACTGCGGTGTCGTGCCGGTGCCGGAGGATCAGCTGCCGGTCCTGCTTCCGGCGATCGAGGATTTTCGTCCGGATGATTCGGGGGTGAGCCCGCTCGCGCGCCACGCAGAGTGGTATCACACGACCTGTCCGACGTGTGACGGGCCGGCGCGTCGCGAGACGGACGTGAGCGACACCTTTCTCGACAGCGCCTGGTACTTTCTGCGCTATCCGAGCAGCGATCGCGACGATGTGCCATTCGATGATGCGCTGACGAAGAAGTGGCTGCCGGTGCACAGCTACATCGGCGGCAACGAGCACGCCGTGCTGCATCTGCTCTACTCGCGCTTCGTGACGATGGTGTTGCACGATGCGGGATTCATCGATTTCGAGGAGCCATTCACGCGCTTCCGCGCGCACGGCATGATCGTGCGCGAGGGCGCGAAGATGTCGAAGAGCCGCGGCAACGTGGTGAACCCGGACGACTACATCACCGAGTGGGGCGCGGATGCATTCCGCACCTACCTGATGTTCCTCGGCCCGTACGAGGAAGGGGGTGACTTCCAGGACAGGGGCATCTCGGGAGTGAAGCGCTTCCTCGATCGTCTCTGGCGCTCCGTGCAGGACGCGCGCACCGAGGGCGACCTGGAGCCGGAGGTGCAGCGCAAGCTGCACCAGACGATCAAGAAGGTTGGCGAGGACATTCCGCGACTCGGCTACAACACCGCCATCGCGGCGATGATGGAATACATGAACACCATGCGGTCCGGCGAGCGCAAACCGCACGTCGACGAAGTGCGCCCGCTCGTGCAGATGGTGAGTCCCTTCGCGCC
>DATCGM010000077.1:0-6104 GCA_036508915.1 Gemmatimonadaceae bacterium | reverse complement strand
TCGGTACGGGTGCCGATCGTGGTGCCGACGAGCACCACCTGCACGTTGGCAATCGGACGCTGCAGCTCCGAGTAGGTGACGCGACCGGCGATCGAACCGGTCGCCGTCTGCGCGGCGGCCAGCGACGCCGCGCCAAACAGCAAGATGAACACTGATGAGACGAGCCGGGTGAGACGAGTCATTGCATACGCTCCTTGGCGCTGCTGGTTCAGGGACGGCGCGGAGCTGACCGGCCGCTGAGGTTGGCGGAGTACGGACGCGTCGGCGCGCCTGTTGTTCCGCCGGCTAACGTACGACGCGGTTTCGGTGATGGCCATCCCCCGTACCGTCCGTCAGGTGGTGAGACATCACGCAGTCCGCGGTGATCGACCACACTGCGCATTGGCGCTGATGGCGTCGTCCAGCGGGTTGCTCAGCCCGGTCTGGAAGTGCGCTGCCGAAGTTCTCAATGGCATTCAACCGGCGCACGATCACGCCGCGCTTGGCCATCCGGCACGCTGATGATTGCGGGCAGCAGTTCGGGCGTCAGGCGCGGACTGCCGAGTCCGTGCGGACACTTCTCCATCAACTCGTGGACTCGGCGATCCGCGCTCTCGCGTTTGTGCAGATCCAGGCCTATGATCTCCATGACGGCTGGCCTCCCGGTATGCGCCCCGTCGGCCGACGGTGAGCGCGTGGATGGTGGTCGAGCAACGTGCACCACCACATTACCGTGGAGGCCACGCCGTCGCTTCATACCAACTATCGCGCGACAGCGGACGGATATGCCTCGCGGTGGAAATCGTTCGCCGGAAGAGCTTTGCGGCGATCGTTCCTTCTCGTCAGGGAGCGGTACTCATGATTCTCCGGATCGCGTTACTGGTCGCCACTGTTCTCGTCGCCTTGACAGCGGCAAATGCCCTGCGGCACGTGATCGGGTGGCCGACTCGGCGGGATGTGTCGGCCGTGCCGATCGATCGTATGCACGGGACGATGCGACGCTACAGTCTGCTGCTCGGCACCATCGAAGCCGGCGCACTCGTGGCGCTGTTGATCGCGCTGTTCAGGATCCCGCCCGGATCGACGGAGATGTGGCTGGTCGGACTGGCGGCGCTCTGTGTTGCCGGCATGATGGGCGTGTGGGCCGCATGGCTCCGCCCGCTCAACGTCACGATCGCGAAATGGCTGCCCGAGGCGTTGCCACCCGATTGGTCCGTTCATCATGCGCGGCGGTTGACCCTTCACCGCGTTCGCGTGATCCTCGCGATCATTGCCCTCGCCCTGTTGATCATGGGAGTGTTCGCGCGGCCTGCCGGCTGACATTGCCTCGCCGCAAATGACGGGCACACCGTATGCACCGTGCCAGCCGGGCTCCGCCCCGTTGATCGGCATCGGTTCGGTCCCGGCTTTCGTCCTGCATCGAGGTTATCGCCATGAGACATGCTCACGGGCTGGCTTCCGTCATCGCCCTTAGTGCGCTTTGCGGAGTGACTGCCTGCAAGAAGGAACAGGGCAAGGCAACCGATACGGCCGCGCGACTTGGGCTCGCCGTGATCGACGTGGACATGGGGCGCCACTTCGACGATGACAAGAAGATCAGCGACAAGACCGATGCGTTTGCGCCCACCGACACCATCTATGCCTCGGTACACACGTCGGGTGTCGTGACCAATGCTCCCCTCGTTGGCCGGTGGACCTTCGAGGATGGAACGATCCTCGACGAGAAGACGGACAGCATCACGACCACGGGTGATGCGCGCACGATCTTCTTCATCGTGAAGCCTTCGGGGTTCGGGACGGGAAAGTATTCGCTGCACGTGCTCATCGATGGCAAAGAGGTGAGCACGAGGGATGCCGCGGTGAAGTGACCGTCCCGCCGGGCACCGACCACGGATACCGGGAGGCTATCTGTGGGCCGCCACTCTTTGCTCGCAGGCGTCGGCACACCGCCGGCAGCTTTCGGCGCAGGCGTGCATCACGTCGTCATCGAGGAACTGATCGAAGTCTTCCGCGCAGCGCTGGCAGAGTGCGGCGCACGCCGCGCAAATCCGGCCATGCTCATCCGAGCCGCGCAGCATGAAGTCGGCGCTCGTCTGGCAGATGTCCGCGCAGTCGAGCAGTAGCGTAAAGCGCGCTTCCTCGGTGTGGCGACCACCCTGCTCGAGGCAGTACGGAATCGCCGAAAGGCAGATTTCGTGGCAGCGTATGCACTCATCGATGCAACGCCGCACGGTGGGGTCGATCAAGTTCATTGCTGTTCTTGGCATGCGATCCTCCTCACCTGGTAGTCGTCGATTGATTGGTGCACGATTCACGCCGCATCAAACCAGGTGAGGGGGCATGGATGATGCGGCGCTGCGACGCCGGAAGTCGTGGCATAGTCGTCGGCGCCACGAGTGGGGAGACGACGAAGTTGACCGTCGTCACTGCGTGGGCGACCGCAAACCAAAACCGCTGGAGACCACACTACGATGCTGGCCGAGCTGAACGTCATCCCGCTGGGCACGGGCACGAGCCTGAGCGAAGAACTTGCCGAAGTGCTCAAGATCATCGACACGTCCGGCCTCTCTTACCAACTCACGCCGAGCGGTACCTGCATGGAGGGCGAGTGGGACGACATCATGCGCGTCGCTCGGCAGTGCCATGAGCATGCGCGCGGCGTATCCCCACACGTCCAAACGACGATCACGATCGAGGACGAACAGGGCGCTCATGACAAGCTCACGTCCAACGTCGCGTCGGTGGAAGAGAAGCTCGGGCGGAAGTTGAAGCGCGTCGGAGCGACCGCAACGTCTGGGCGCGCCTGAGCGTTGGTGGGCCACCAGGCCGCTTGCACCGCCATCGTGTCATCGACGGCGTGACCGCTGTTCCCAACCGTCGTATGAGCGGGTGCTACATCCCGCTCGGATACGTTTCTGGGACCTCGCCCTCGATGGTCACCGGCATGTGGAGCGCATCGACGCCACGCGTCTCGTTGATGAAGAGAAAGGCGTCGTACCGTCGCGGCATGATCGTCGGCACGTAGTTGCCCCATCGCTCTGCGCCCGGGTTGTACACGACGCCGATTGCGCGGTGGTCGGTGGGCGCGTCGAGTCCCGCAATGCCGCCGTCATTCGTGCCGTCGAAGACGAACAGTGAATCTCTGCCCACGGCGTGGTGCAACAGGTCTTCCCAGCTGCCGGCGCGGGCAAGGGGCATGCGCATGCGTTGCATGGGCGCGCCCCACTCTGAGCCGGCGATAACCGTCCCATGATGGGTGCCGAACCCGACGAGCATGACGCCTTCCCGCTCCGTCGGTCGTTCACCGTGCGCCTCGCGCACGAGCTGTCCGACGTTGACCATGCCATGGCGCGTCATGTCGGTGAAGCGCGCGTCTCCAACGTGCGTGTTGTGTTCCCAGACGATCGCTTTCGCCAACGGGCCGTGATGCGCCATCAGCCGGTCGAGCGTCTCGACCATGTGCGTGTCGCGCACGTTCCACGAGGTCGGTCCGCCGCGGGTCATGGTCCGATAGTACCGCTCCGCATTCTGAGCGATGAGCGCGTTCTGCTCGGCGTCGAAGTACGCATCGCGTCCGTCGCCGGGATACTCGGGGGCTCTGGCTCGCAATGCGCGCAGCATCGCGACCGCTTCGTCCTCGCAGGACGTCGGCACGAGCGCCGTCGCGCGCGCGTATGCCTGCGCGTCCTCGTAATAGGGATCGAAGCACGAATAGGCGCGGCGCGCGATGGGCACCGCCTCCGGATCCACCCGCTCGAGATACTCGATGACAGCCGTCATCGACTCCCAGAGCGAGTAGACGTCGAGTCCGTAGAAGCCGACCTGCTGGCTCTCCGCGAGCCGGTGATTGTGGTTGCGGAGCCACGCGACGAAGTCCACCACCTCGCGGTTGGCCCACATCCAGGTGGGCCAACGCTCGAACGCGTGCAGGACCTCCTCGGCGCTCGTGCCGGCGCCGCTCAGCCACTTGGCGTAGCGATTGACGCGATAGCAGTCGGGCCAGTCGCCTTCGACGGCGATGAACGAGAAGTTCTTCTCGCGCACGAGGCGCTTCGAGATTGCCGCGCGCCACGTGTAGAACTCGGAGGTGCCGTGGGTGGCCTCGCCCAGGAGCACGAAGCGCGCATCGCCGATCGCGTCGATCAGTGGATCGAGATCGTCAGGTGATGCGAGCGGGAGCGCGGCGCGCCGGAGCTGCGCATCGAGCGGTGCGATGCCCGCCGCCGGCCGGCGTCCACGCTGTGCACGAGGATCCTGAATCATTTGGGTGCTCCACTGAATCTGGCCGAATGCGAGTGCGTCGCAATCCGCGCGCCAATTGGCGGGAATCGGCCCCGTCAGCGCGGCGCCGACTGGCAGCGCGCTCCAGCTCGTTGTACCGTACACGGTGGCCACAGAGGCGCAGGGATACGCTTTTCTCCGGCGCGACACTGCAGCGGGCGGTCGTCGCAGCTGCGTCGCATCGACCGCTGAGCGGCCCGAAGGAGAGGCATGGTGGACGAGAGTCTGCTGCGGGAGCCAGCCGATCGTTGCGTGCGCCTGGTGGCGCTGTCGCTGCTCGCTGACGCGCAGAAGGCGGGCGACAGGCTGACGAGCGTGGCGCGGGAGCTTCGCGACGGCAACGCCGAGAGCGACGACGCGCTGCACGATTTCCGCGTTGTCGTCCGTCGGTTGCGGAGTTGGATCCGCGCGTTCGAGCCCTGGCTCCGCGACGCCGTGTCGCGCAAGCAGCGGCGACGTCTCTCCCGCATCGCCGATGCAACGGCTGCGACCCGCGACGCGACCGTGCACCTCGAGTGGCTGCGCGAGGAACGACCGGCGCTGAGCGCGCGGCAGCGTGTGGGGCACGCCTGGCTGCGCGAGCGGCTGGAGACTCAACGGAACGACGGTGCCGACGCGGCGCTCGCCGCGGCGAGCGACTTCGACGCGATAGCCGCGAAGCTCACGCGGCGGCTGAACGTCTATTGTTCCGTCGTGCTCTCGGACGAGCGTCCCGCGCGGTTCGGCGCGATTCTCGCCGAGCGGTTGTTGGAGGAGAGCGAGTCGCTGCGAGGCCATCTCGCCACCATTCACCACGTCACCGACGTCGATGAGTCGCATCGCGCGCGCATTGCCGCGAAGCGTCTCCGCTATCTGACGGAGCCCGTAGCGAAGCTGGCCAGCGAGGGAGGCGCGATCATCGAGATGCTCAGCACGCTGCAAAATGCGCTGGGCGATCTGCACGACGTCCACGTCTTCGCGGAGGAGGTCGTGGCAGCCACCGAGGACGCCGCCGCCTCACAGGCGAGACGTCTCTCGGAGGTCGTGCTCGGCGAGGAGAATGGAGAGGATCGCGTGTGGCGCGCACGTTCACGCGATCCTGGTCCCGGACTCCTTCGCCTCGCGCACCGTCTGCACGAACGAGGAGCGCACGCCTACGCGAGCATCGAGCGCGACTGGTTGAACGACGCCGGAGCATCGTTCTTCGATCGAGTGCGCGCTCTTGCCGACGAGATCACGCGCCGCTCGTCGTCCCGCAACGCGGCTCGACGAAGCAACCACTGAAGATCACCTCACTGCTCGACGAGCACCAGGAACCTGGAGGGCGCCCAGAACCGTCCAGCGTCGGCGATCTTCAGGTTGCCCTTGAAGGAATTCTGATCGCGCTCGCCGACGGCCGCGTTGTCGAGATTCTGACGCGAGACGACCCGGTACCGGCGCGTGCTGTCCGGCACCGCGATCACATTCGCGCCTCGCTGATCGACCGCGGTGAACTCCTGTGGGTCGAGCTTGCGCGCGATCTGGAGCGTGCGCCCGGGGTGAGCGAAGATCAGGTTCGCTCCGCCCTCGCGGACGATCACTCCCCGCTTCACGAGATCCTCCTCGCGTCCGATGACGTAGTACGCCTTGTTGTGCAGCGACTCGACCGACGCCAGTGACGTGGAGAGCTGCTGCGTTTCGTTCTTGAGGCTGTCGATGCGCACGGACAGCGCCTCGATCGTGGCGGTCTGCCGCGTGATGGTCACGTTCAGATCGGTGATCATCGCCGAGTCGCTCGCGATCTGCACGCGGAGCGCCGTGTTGAGCGTGTTCGCCTTCGCAAGCTGCGCCGCGGTCGCGTGAGCGCGTTGGACGAGCGCGCCGAC
>DATCGM010000076.1:0-2820 GCA_036508915.1 Gemmatimonadaceae bacterium | reverse complement strand
CTACAACGAGTCGGCCGATGGCGCGCGCGACACGGCGAATCTCATCGAGGACGCGGGAGGCTCGGCGGCGCTCGTGCGCGCTGATCTCACCGACGTCACGGCCTGCGAACAGCTCATCGATGCACTCGTTCTCGAGCATGGTGAGCTGCACACGCTCGTCAACTCGGCGGCGATGATGCTCCGTACCCCGCTCGGTACGGTAACGGAGCGCGAGTGGGACGCCATGTACGCGCTCAACGTGCGTGCTCCGTTCTTTCTCACGCAGCATGCCGCATCCGCGCTGCGGTCCGCGCGAGGAAGCGTCGTGAACATCGCCGACCTTGCCGCGTTCGAAACGTGGATCGGCTACGTGCCGCACGGGATGACGAAGGCCGCTGTGGTGCAGATGACGCGCGCGCTCGCACATGCCCTCGCGCCGGAGATTCGCGTCAACGCCGTGGCGCCCGGCGTGGTGCTGTTACCCGACGGGTTCGACGAAACGACGACGGAGCATCTGCGCCGCACGACGCCGCTACACCGCATCGGTACTCCTGAGGACGTCGCAGAAGCGGTGGTCTACCTCCTCAAGGCGAAATTCGTGACGGGCGAGGTGATTTGTGTCGATGGCGGGCGGCACGTCCGGCGCTGAGGGAACGCTCCGGTTCCGTTGAGGGCGTCCTGTAGTGAGATTGCATAGAGGCGCTCCAGCCGCGCCCCACTGTACGAGGATCGATCTTGTCCACCACGAAGAACTACGAAGTCGTCATCATCGGCGCCGGCCCTGCCGGAATGTGCGCCGCGCTGTATACCGGCCGCTCCATGCTCAAGACGGTTGTCCTCGAGCGCGGCATTCCGGGCGGGGAGCTGCTGAACACCGAAAAGCTCGACGACTGGATTGGCGAACGGTCGATTCTGGGCTGGGAGCTCGCCAAGAAGTTCGAGGATCACTCGCGGGCGTTCGGCGCGGAGTATGTCACGGCCAACGTCTCCTGCGTCACGCGCCTCCCCGACGGAACCTTCGAAACGGTCACCGACGCCGGCGACCGCTACACGTCGCCGGCCGTCATCGTCACGGCAGGTGGGACGCCGGTGAAGCTCGGGATTCCTGGCGAGGTGGAGTTTGCCGGCAGGGGTGTGTCGTACTGCGCCATCTGCGACGGCGCCTTCTTCAAGACGCATACGATCGTCGTCGTCGGCGGCGGCGATGCCGCAGTCGAGGAGGCGGATTTTCTCACGCGCTACGCCGAC
This sequence comes from Gemmatimonadaceae bacterium, assembly GCA_036508915.1. GTDB lineage: Bacteria > Gemmatimonadota > Gemmatimonadetes > Gemmatimonadales > Gemmatimonadaceae > AG11. The sequence continues at coordinate 1,593 of DATCGM010000076.1, read as the reverse complement.
AAGGTCTATGTCGTCCATCGCCGCGACAGCTTTCGCGCGTCGAAGATTCTCCAGGAGCGGCTGTTCGCGAATCCGAAGATCGAGATCGTCTGGAACGCGGTGGCGGAAGAAGTCATCGGGGATGAGCAGGGGCTCATGAAGGGACTGCGCATCCGCGACGTCCTCACCAGCGAAGTGCGCACCCTCGACGCGACGGGCTGCTTCGTCTTCGTCGGATTTCGGCCGAATACCGGAATCATCGATGGCCACTTCGATCACGACGAGATGGGCTACATCCGCACCGACACGATCATGCAGACGTCGATTCCCGGGCTCTTCGCGGCCGGTGATCTTCGGTCGCAGCTTACGCGCCAGGTGACGACCGCCGTGGGCGACGGGACGACAGCGGCGATTGCCGTCGAGAAGTATTTGAAAGCTCGCGCAGAGAAGAGCACTGTCGCCCCCGAGGGGACGGGCGGCTACGCGATATGAAGATCGACGTCCGGACTGTCGGCGCCTTCGAGGAGAACTGCTACCTCGTCGTGGACGAGGCGAGCGGCCGAGCGGTGCTCGTGGATCCGGGCGACGAGGGCTCGCGACTCGTCGAGATGGTGAAGGCGTCGGGTGCGACACTGGATGCGATCTGGCTGACGCATGCGCATCTCGATCACATCGGAGCGATCAACACCGTGCGAGCGGCGTACGCCGTGCCGGTGCATCTGCATCCGCTCGACCTGCCGCTCTACGAAACCCTGTCCGCCTACTCGGCACGGATGTATGGTGTTCCATGGGACCAGCCGGACGCGGTGCCGGTGCCATTCGCTGGCGGCGACGTGCTGTCGTGCGGCGCGCTGCAGTTCACGGTGATGCACGTGCCTGGTCACGCGCCGGGTCACGTGAGCTTCAACGGGCCCGGCGTCTCGCTCTCTGGTGATCTCCTCTTCGCCGGAAGCGTCGGACGCACCGATATCCCGCTCGCTGACCCGTCTGCGATGGACGCATCGCTCGAGCGATTCGCGACGCTGTCCGCGGCGACGCATGTCTACCCTGGCCACGGTCCTGCGACGACGATCGGGAAAGAGCTGGAGACGAATCCATTTCTGTCCGGACGCGCGAGGACGATCAAACGATGAACGCGCGGTCGCTGCCCTGGGCGCTCATGAGCCTGTCACTGCTCGCCGCGTGGTTGGGTGCAGCTATTTTTGTCGCGGCGTTTGTTGCTCCCGCGGCGTTCGCGGTGCTCCCAACCCGCGCGCTCGCTGGCGCGATCGTCGGTCGCATACTCCCGGTGCTCTTCACGCTGGGAATTCTCTTCGGCGGCGCCGTCGCGATCATGAATCAATCGATGGGAGCGGGACGATCGGTCACCGTCGGCGCCTCGCTATTGGCAGTCGCGTGCGCATTGGCGCTGCTGGTCACGATTCGTGTACGGACGGCGAGCGCCGGGATGGGAAGTCCGCTGGACGCGCTCGATCCTGCCGATCCACGTCGCATCGCGTTCGGCCGGATGCATGGGCTGAGTGTGCTGCTGCTGGGCATTGGACTCCTCGCCGCGTGTGTCGCCCTCGTCGTGATCGCGCCTCACGTCAATGCACGGAGCGCCGCATGAGTGAA
>DATCGM010000075.1:0-5596 GCA_036508915.1 Gemmatimonadaceae bacterium | reverse complement strand
AGCGACTTTCAGATGACGGCCCTGTTCGACATCGTGCAGACCAAGCTCATCAAGCGCGGCGTGCCGGTGAAAAATCTCGACATCGGTGAGCTCAAACAGGCCGCTGGCGACACCGTCCGCCGCGACGTGAAGCTCAAGATGGAGCTCGACAGCGACACGGCGAAAAAGGTTGCCGCGGCGATCAAGGACGCAAAGCTGAAGAAGGTGCAAGCCTCCATTCAGGGCGAGCAGGTTCGCGTCAGCGGCCCGTCGCGCGACGATTTGCAGGAAGCGATGGCGCTGCTGAAGTCGAAGGACTTCGGAGTGCAGCTTCAGTTCGGGAACTACAGGTAGCCTCCATGAAACTCGGCTTCATCACACTGGGCTGCGACAAGAATACGGTCGACAGCGAGCGGTATCTGGCGCAGCTCGCCGATCGCGGAGCCGAGTACACGGACGACCTCACTGAAGCCGAGGTGATCGTCATCAACACCTGCGGCTTCATCGACGCGGCGAAGAGGGAATCACTCGACGCGATGGTTCAGGCAGGTCAGCTGAAGGAGTCGGGCTCGTGCAAGGCGGTCGTCGCCGTCGGTTGCATGGTGCAGCGCCACAAGGGCGAGCTCCAGGAGGCGCTGCCCGAGGTCGATCTGTTTCTTGGCTCATCGGAGATGGACCGGCTGCTGCCCGAGCTCGAGGCCCGCGGTCTGATCGACGACGTGCCGTCAATCCACCCGGGCGTGCGTCTCTTCACTGGCGACACGCCGCACATTCGCTACCTCAAGGTGAGCGAAGGCTGCGATCACGGCTGCGCCTTCTGCGCCATTCCGCTCATGCGCGGCAAGCATCGCTCGTTCGCGCTCGACGAAGTGATTCGCGAAGCGCAGCTGCTCGAGGCGCAGGGCGCTCGCGAGGTCAATCTCGTGGCGCAGGACCTCGCGCACTATGGCCGCGATCGCCGCGATGGCTTCACGCTGCCGGAGCTGCTCGAGTCGCTCATTCGCGACACCAGCATTCCCTGGTTCCGCATGTTGTATCTCTACTCGTCGGGGATCACGCCCCGCCTGCTCGAGGTGATGGCAAGCCAGCCGCGCATCCTGCCGTATCTCGACATGCCGATACAGCACGCGTCGGACGCGGTGCTCGCCCGCATGCGCAGGCCCGAACGCCAGCACACGATCCGCGACCGCGTGCAGACGGTCCGAGAAGTGGTGCCGGATCTCGCGATTCGCACGACCTGCATCGTCGGGTTCCCAGGTGAAACCGACGAAGACTTCGCGCAGCTCATGGATTTTCTCGAGGAGATCCAGTTCGAACGCGTGGGCGCCTTCACCTACTCGCCGCAAGAGGGAACGAAGGCCGCCGAGATGGTGGACGACGTTCCGGAATCGGTGAAGCGGCAGCGGCTCGAGCGGTTGATGGAGCTCCAGCGTCAGATCACCGCCGAACGCTACGAGCGATTTGTCGGGCGTTCGGCGCGTACGATGATCGATCGCGTCGTCGATGGCGAAGCGCAGGGCCGCACCGTCTGGCAGGCCGACGACGTGGACGGCATTGCGTTCGTGCAGGGCGCCGAGGATCTCGCGCCGGGCACGATCATCGACGCGGTGATCGAGGGCATCGAGGACGACGTCGACTTCAACGCGACGCTGCTGCGCGTGATCGATGCGGCTGGTGCCCCGCCGAAGCGCATCCGCTCGCTGCCCGTGATGGCGACGTCGATCGGGAGCTTCGGGCGTTGAGTCCGGAAGTCAGCCCGGTAGCACAACGGATGACGCGCTCCAGGGAGCTGATGGCTCGCGCGCGCGAGCTCTTTCCCGGCGGAGTGAACTCTCCCGTTCGCGCATTCGGCGGCGTCGGCGGTGAGCCCTTCGTCGTGGCCCGCGGTGAAGGCGCCCGCATCTGGGACGCCGACGGCAACGAGTACATCGACTATGTCCTTTCGTGGGGACCGCTCGTGCTCGGCCACGCTGCTCCGGTGGTGCTCGACGCGCTACGCGAGACGATGGAGCGCGGCACCAGCTTCGGCATTCCGACCGAACTCGAGGTCACGCTCGCCGAGCTCGTGCAGCAGCGCATGCCGCACGTCGAGATGATGCGCTTCGTCTCGAGTGGCACCGAGGCGACGATGAGCGCGCTGCGTCTCGCGCGCGCGGCCACGGGCCGCGACATGCTGCTCAAGTTCGACGGATGCTACCACGGCCACGCCGACAGCTTTCTTGTGCGCGCGGGCTCCGGCGTCGCGACGCTCGGGCTGCCGAACTCGCCCGGCGTCCCGGATGCACTCGCCGCGCTCACGCTGACCGCCCCGTTCAACGATGTGCACGCCGTAGAGGAACTTCTAAGGGTGCACGGCGATCGCGTCGCGGCGATCTTCGTCGAGCCGATCGTTGGAAATGCCGGCTTCATCGCGCCCGACGCGGCGTTTCTCCCCGCGCTGCGACGGCTCGCGACCGAACATGGCGCGCTGCTCGTCTTCGACGAGGTGATGACGGGATTCCGCGTCGCCCCGGGCGGAGCCGCCGAATACTTCGGCATCACGCCGGACCTCACGACCCTCGGCAAGGTAATCGGTGGTGGGCTGCCCGTCGCAGCCTACGGTGGACGCCGCGACCTTATGGCGCTCGTGGCGCCAAGCGGGCCGATGTATCAGGCGGGAACGCTCTCGGGCAATCCGCTCGCGATGGCGGCCGGGATCGCGACGCTCACCGCACTGACGCCAGAGCTGCACGCACGCATCGCGCAACGAACCCGCGCCCTCGTCGAAGGGCTGCGCCACATCGCGGCGCGACGCGGCGTTCCGTTCACCGCGGACAGTGCCGGCTCGATGTTCGGCTTCTTCTTCCGTGCCGAGCCGGTTCGGTCGTACGCAGATGCGCGCACCGCGGACGTCGAGCTGTTTCGACGGTTCTTCCATGCGGCGCTCGACCGCGGCGTGTATCTCGCCCCGTCTGCATTCGAGGCCGGTTTCACCTCGGCGGCCCATGGCGACGCCGAGATCGCGCTGACGTTGGAGCGACTGGATGAAGCGCTGCGCGAGGCGCGGGTGTAGTGAACGTAGCGAAAGATTTGCACCTCGAGGGCCTGCGCGCCGTAGCGCTAGTCGGACTCGTTGGCATCGCCTGCTCGGCCGCGGCGGCATCGCACTCCACGTCCGCTCCACCCGTACGATCGCCAGGCACAGCCACCCCACGCGGTGCATCAGCGCGCGTCGTCCGGATTGCGCTCGGCGAGGGCTTGGCGCAGGTGCGATTGACCTCCGCAGGCGCATGGCAGCTCTTTGCGGAAGACGGACGCATCGCGGTGGCGCTCACGAAGCCGGGTGAGCGATGGCTGCTCGAGCGCGAAGGCACGAGTGTCCGCGCGATGCGCGAGGACTCGCGGCCCGTGAGCGCGCGCGAGCGCACCGTGCTCGCGCGGCCGGCCGACGCCGATGGCCAGATCAGCTTCAACGGCCGGCGCTATCGCGGCGAGCTCGCGATCACGGTGACGGGCGAGGGACTGATCGTCGTGAACCGGCTCAACATGGACGATTATCTGAAGGGCGTCGTCCCGCTCGAGATCGGGACGTTCGCCGCGGTGGATGCGCCGGCGGTCGAGGCACAGGCAGTGAGCGCGCGCAGCTACGCCGTCACGCATCTCGGCTCGGGCGGCCGCCTCTACGACATGCGCGCGACGGTCGCCGATCAGGTGTACGGCGGTGCGGGCGCGGAGACGGGCGTCGGCAATCTCGCGGTGGACGCCACGTCGGGGCTCGTGCTGCTCTATGCGGGACAGGTCGTCAACGCGCCGTATTTCTCCACCTGCGGAGGGAGCACCGCCGAGCCGGAGGACGTGTGGCGTACCTCGGCGGAGCCGTACCTCAAGCGCGTGAGCGATCAGATTCCCGGGACGACGCACTTCTACTGCGAGGGTGCGCCGAAATACCGGTGGACGCGAACCTTCGGGCGCGAGGAGTTGCGGCAGAACATCGCCCGCTACGTCCGCACGCTGCCAGGTGGCGGGTCGGTTACGAGCGTGCGCGCCGTGACCGTCGCCGACGTCACCCCTGCCGGACGGGTCGGTACGCTCACCGTCGAGACAGATCGCAAAACGATCGCGCTGCACGGCAACGAGATGCGCTCCGCGCTGCGTCTTCCGAGTGGCGAGATACTGTACAGCACATATTTTTCCGTTGACGCAGTTGCTGGTCGCGACGGCATCGAGAGGTTGACGCTCAATGGCGGAGGAAATGGCCATGGCGTCGGCATGTGCCAGGCGGGCGCGATCGGTCGCGCGCGCGCTGGCCAGGACTTTCGAACGATTCTTCGGACCTACTACCCGGGCACCACGGTTGCAACGATCGAGTGAGCCCGGCTCGCGCGCGAACCTGGCTTCGGCCCACTCCGGAGAGCTGACTTATGACGGACCCTGTGCGAATTGGCGTGGTTGGAGCGGGCGCGATCGCGCAGCTCACGCATCTTCCCGTGCTGTCGAAGATGCGCGGCGCGACCCTGGTTGCCATCTGCGACAACGACCGGCCCAAGGCGCGCGCGCTCGCCGACCGCTTCGACATTCCTGACGTCTACACCGACATCGGGGATCTGCTCGAGGCCGACGGTCTACAGGCGATCATCGTTGCGACGCCGAACCATTTGCACGAGCCGCACGTCCTGAGTGCGATCGCGGCGGGTGTGGACGTCCTCGTCGAGCGGCCACTCGCCCTGACGGCGAAGGGTGTCGAGCGCATCGTGAATGCGGCGGCGCGCGCGGGACGCAAGATTCTCGTCGCGAACAACCATCGCTTTCGCAGCGACGTCCAGGCGCTCGCCGGATTCCTGCGCGGGGGTGAGCTCGGCAAGCTCACCGGCATCCGTGCTGGCGCGTACCATCACAAGCGCTCGGAGCAGGGGTGGCGTGGGCGGCGCGTCGAAGCGGGCGGTGGCGCCTTCTTCGACTACGGGCTGCCGCTCCTCGATCTCGCGCTCTGGCTGAGTGACTTTCCAGTCCCCGAGCGCGTCGGCGCGCACTTCGAGCGCGGGGCGGGCAAGAACGCGGTGGAGGAGGGGATGCTGGTGCAGCTCACGTGCGCATCCGGCGTCGTGTTCAACTGCGATGTGTCCAGCGCATACGTTGGTGAGGAGGAACGCTGGTGGTTCGAGACCTTGTCGACGCGAGGCAGCACGCGTCTCGCTCCGCTGCGTGTGGTGAAGGAGCTGCATGGCCGCCCCACCGACGTCTCGCCGCGCGGCGCCGCCGCGCGTGAGAGCGCGTTCATCCAGTCGTATCGCGCCGAGCTCGCGCACTTCGTGTCGGTGATCGCGGGCGAGTCGGAGTATGAGGCGCCGTCGGATCAGATCGTATTGCACCGCATCGTCGAGGCGATCTACAAGTCGGCCGACGAAGGACGCGAGATCAAGCTGTGATCGCTCGCCGGCTGGCGGGCTCCCTCGTTCTTCTCTTCGTGATTCTCGGCCGCGCGGTCGCGCAGACGCCACCGGTCTACGCGACGACCGTGGCGCCCGTGCCGGGAAGCCAGATCACCGTCACCCTCGTCACCTTCGGGCTGGGCGAGGAAGTATTCGAGCGGTTCGGGCACAACGCGCTCTGGTTTCACGACGCGAGCACGCTTCAGGAC
>DATCGM010000074.1:0-14896 GCA_036508915.1 Gemmatimonadaceae bacterium | reverse complement strand
CGGATGCTCGGCATCCCGATGGGGAACATTCGCGTGATCCGGCCGTCCGTCGGCGGTGGGTTCGGCGCCAAGGCCGAGGCGACGCCGCTCGATTTCTGCTCCGCGATTTTCGCGAAGCGAACCGGCAGGCCGGTGATGATGGAGTACTCGCGCGAGGAGATGTTCAGGCACTTCCGCGGGCGCCACAAGCAGTACATCGACCTGAAGATCGGCGTGAAGCGCGACGGCACGATCACGGCCGTGGACCAGCGCATTGTGCTCGATGGGGGCGCCTACACGTCGTACGGCGTGATCACGGCGTACTACGCGGGTTCGATGCTGCCCACGCTCTACAAGATGCCGAACTACCGGTACGACGGCACGCGCATCTATACGAACCTGCCCGCGTCGGGGGCGTTCCGTGGCCATGGCGTGCCGCAGCCGCGGTTCGCGTTCGAGTCGCTCCTCGACATGATCGCGGAAGACCTCGGGCTCGATCCAATCGAGATCCGGCTCAGAAATGCGATGACGCCGAACACGCGCACGTGCAACGCGCTCGACATTTCGTCGTGTGAGTTCACCGCGACGCTGGAGCGTGCACGGGACACGTCAAAGTGGATCGAGAAGAAGGGCAAGTTGCCGCGCGGCAAGGGAATCGGCGTGGGATGCGGTGGGTTCGTGTCCGGCGCCGGGTATCCGATCTATCGGTCCGATTTTCCGCATTCGAACGCCGTTATCCGCGTGCACGAGGACGGCACAGGGGTGTCGCTGCACATCGCGGCCGCGGAGATTGGCCAGGGATCCGATACCGTGCTCGTGCAGATCGCGGCGGAAGAGCTAGGGGTGCCGTATGAGTGGGTGTGGCTCGCGGACTGCGACACGGCGACGAGTCCGCTGGATCTCGGCTCGTACTCGAGCCGGGTTACCCTGATGGCCGGCCACGCGGTTCAGCGCGCGGCGGCGAAGGTGCGCGCGCAGGTGCTCGCGATCGCTGCCGCGGAGTTGTCGCGCGACGTCGCGGCGCTCGTCGCGAGGGGGGGCCGGATCTTCGCGAAGGATGATCCCGCGGTGGCAATGGACTGGGCCGCAGCCGCGCGGCTCGCGTTCTCAGCGCAAGGCCCCGTCGTCGGGACGGGATCGTATCAACCGCCGAAGAATCTTGGCGGCGACTTCAAAGGAGGCGCCGTCGGCACATCGCCGGCGTACAGTTTCTCGACAGTGGTCGCAGAGGTCACGGTGGATCTGGAGACCGGTCAGGTTACGGTGGATCGCGTGACGGACTTCAGCGATGCCGGCACGGTGATCAATCCGGTCACGTTCCACGGCCAGGTGGAAGGTTCGATCGTGATGGGGCTCGGCGAAACGCTGCTCGAGGATACACTTTTCGATGCGAAGGGGCGTGCCACGAATCCAAACCTGCACGATTACCTGATCCCGACGATGCTCGAAATTCCCGAGATTCACACGGCAGCGGTCGAAAGCTTCGAACCCAACGGTCCGTTCGGCGCGAAGGAAGTCGGGGAGGGATCCCTGCTCCCGGTGCTCGGCGCAATTGCCAACGCGATCTACGATGCGTGCGGCGTCCGAGTGACCGAGCTACCCATCACGCCCGAGAAGATCCTGCGCGGTCTGGCGCAACGTGCCGCGGCCAATGGAGTCCCCGCATGACCGCGCGACCCATCGCACACATCGACGCGGTACGTCCATCGCGCCTCGTGCGCGCGTCGTCGCAAAAGAAACTCGACCGGCTGTTGATCAAGACGGCCGCGCTCATCGCGAAGAACGGGTTTGCCGCGACGACGATGCGCGACCTGAGCACGGCGCTCGGCACGAGTGTGGCCGGGCTGTACCACTATTTCGCGAGCAAGGAAGATCTGCTCTTTCAGTTGCAATACCGCACGTTCGCGTCGCTGCTCGAGCAGCAGGAGAAGATCGCTGAGCAGCCGGGCACGCCGGAGGAGCGGCTCGCGCGATTGCTCACCGGCCACCTGCAGTTCTACTCGCGGCACACGAACGAGCTCAAGGCATGCACGTTCGAGATGGAGTCGCTCGGCCCCAAGCCGTACAAGATCGTCGAGGAGATTCGACGCCGTTACTACAGGCTGATGGCCTCGGCGGTCGCGCAGATCATTGACGGACCGGCGGCCGGCACGAAGGAAACCAGGCAGAGCCGGCACGCGGCGCTGTTCATCTTCGGGATGCTGAACTGGATTTTCATGTGGTACGAGCCGTCGCGGCACGGGACGGTCGAGCAAATCGGGCAGGAAATGCAGGACTTGCTGTTGAACGGCCTTCGGCGCACGAAACGAAGCAGTTGATCCCGGGTGCGGCGCCAGCGCCTTAGGGATCTTCATTATGTACAGGAGGGTGTCAGTGCAGTTCAACGATGTCTGGATTCCCTACGGCGGGTACTGGTCCACGCCGTTCACCGCATGGCAGGGAGCGTTCGCGACGCTGCCGCCGATTCCGTTCGCCGCCGAGATGGCGGCACGCGCATTGTCGGAGCGCGGCGTTGCTGCAGCCGACATCGACGGTCTTTGCCTCGGCACGACCATCGCGAGCAAGCATTCGTTCTACGGCGCTCCGTGGTTCGCCGGGCTGGCGGGCCTCGGCCACCTGGGTGGACCGACGATCAACCAGGCGTGCGCGACATCGGTGCGCTGCCTGGTGCAGGCCGCGCAGGAGCTCGAATCGAAGAGCGCACGCACGTACCTGGCCGCCACCGCCGACCGCACCAGCAACGGTCCGCACGTGTTCTATCCGAATCCCGCTGGTCCAGGCGGCACGGGCGACTCGGAGAACCTCGTGCTCGACAGTTTCGGGCTCGACCCGTACGCCAGGAATTCGATGCTGCAGACCGCGGAGAATGTGGCGCGCGAGGCCGGGATCACGCGCGGCGCGCAGGAAGAGATCACCCTTCTGCGCTACAAGCAATACGAGCGCGCGCTCGCCGACGACAGCGCGTTCCTCAAGCGCTACATGTTGTGGCCAGTGGAGATCAAGGACGCGCGAGGCAAGAAGGTGCTCGCGACGGTGACCGGGGACCAGGGTGTCTTTCCGACCACGGCGGAGGGACTCGCCGGACTCCGGTCCGTGATGGAAGGGGGCACGGTCACATTTGGCACGCAGACACACCCCGCCGATGGCAACGCGGCCATGTTGCTCACGTCGGGCCGCGACCGCGCGCGCTCTCTCGCGCCCAATGGCGCGGTGGACGTGCAACTGCTCTCATACGGCCAGGCACGCGTCAAGAAGGGCTTCATGCCGATGGCGGTGCTTCCCGCCGCGCAGCTCGCACTCGAACGCGCGGGAATCCAGGCGAACGCGCTGGCGAGCATCACGACGCACAACCCGTTCGCGGTGAATGACGTATACCTCGTGCGGGAGTTGAAGCTCGACGCCGAGCGGATGAACCGCCACGGATGTTCGCTCGTGTGGGGGCACCCGCAGGCACCGACAGGGCTCCGGTCGATCATCGAACTGATCGAGGATCTGACAACCCTGGGCGGCGGATATGGACTGTTCACCGGCTGTGCCGCAGGAGACAGCGCCGCCGCGGTCGTGCTGAAAGTCAGCGCGCGCTGAACCATACGAATGGCCGAGAGGACCTTTGCGATGAACTATTTCGCCCCGAAAGAGGCTGCCGGATTCGGATTCAAGGACATCCTGTACGAGAAGAAAGACTGGGTAGGGCGCATCACGATCAACCGGCCCGAGTCGTTCAATTGTTACACGACGTCCACGCTGCAGGAGTTGATCACCGCGATCGACGACGCCTCGGCCGACGACAACGTCGGCGTGATCGTCTTGACGGGCGCCGGTGACAAGGCGTTCTGCACGGGCGGCGATGTGAAGGAATACGCGAACGTCTACACCAAGAGCCCGCACGACTACTTCAAGTACATGGGGCTCTTCGCCAAGTACATCGAGAGCATTCTGCGCAGCGGCAAGGTGACGATTGCGCGTATCAACGGGATCGCGGTCGGTGGCGGCAACGAGACCCAGCTGGCGTGCGATCTCGCGGTCATGGCCGACGACACCTATCTCGCCCAGGTTGGAACGAGTGTGGGGAGCGTCGCCTGTGGCGGTGCGACCCAATGGCTGTCGATCCACGTGGGGGACCGCCGCGCGCGAGAAATGCTGTTTCTCAATCCGCGCATCCCCGCGGCGAAGGCGCTCGAATGGGGACTCGTGAACCGCGTTGTTCCGCGCGCCAAGCTCGACGAAGAAGTCGCGACGCTCGTGAAGCAGTTGCTCGAGAAGTTCCCCGAGTGCACGCGGTACACCAAGCAGCAGGTGAACTACTGGAAAGAAGTGTCATGGCACGCCACCGTGGGGCACGCGCGCGACTGGCTCTCGACGCACTTCACCACGCTCGAGCCCTACGAGGGGATGCAGGCGTTCGTGGAGAAGCGGAAAGTGGACTTCATGGGACTGCGGCGCAAAGCCGCCGGAGAGGGAAGCAGCGAATTCCTCTGGGGCCCGTACGGAAAGACGTGCACAAAGTGCGGCGCGAAGGGTATTCCGGAACAGTTCAGCTTCTGCGGCGGTTGCGGCGCCGCGCTCACCTAGTGCTGCGAATGCCATGAGCCTTGAACTCACGGGTCAGGCGGCGCTGGTCACTGGCGCTGGACGCGGCATCGGCGCGGCGATCGCGCGCGAATTCGCGCGCGCTGGTTGCGACGTGGCGCTCGTGGAGTTCGGGGCGTTCGATGAAGCGCAGAGCCTGGCCGATGAGCTGCGCCGGTCAGGGAGGCGTGCGCTCGCGATCCGCGCCGACGTATCGGATGTCGGCGCGGCGGAGCAGACGGTCGCGGCCGCGGTCGAGGCGTTCGGGCGGCTCGATCATCTCGTGTGCAACGCCGGCATCACGCGTGACGCGATGATCTGGAAGATGACGGAAGACGCCTGGGACCAGGTGATCGACGTCAATCTCAAAGGCTGTTTTGCGTACTGCCGCGCGGTGGCGGGCTTGTTTCGCACGCAGCAGCACGGGCGCATCGTGAACATCGCGTCGGTCAACGCACTGCGCGGCAAGGCCGGGCAGGCGAATTACGCGGCATCGAAGGCGGGGATCGTCGCGCTCACGCGCACGCTTGCGCGCGAGCTGGGTCCCAAGGGCGTGAACGTAAATTGTGTCGCTCCCGGCATGGTGCGAACCGAGATGGCGGCGAAACTCCCGCCGGCCGTCCTCGAGAAAGCCATCGCCGAAACGGCGCTCGGCCGGATCGCGGAGCCGGAGGACGTGGCGCGCGTCGTCGTCTTCCTGTGCAGCGAAGCCGCACGCCACATCACGGGAGAAGTCATCAGAGTGGACGGGGGACAGTTGGCATGACACTCGTGAGGTATGAGGTGCGCGATGGCATCGCGCACGTGACGCTCGACGCACCGCCGCTCAACATCCTGAGCGCGGCGATGATGCTGCGACTCACCGACGCACTGGAACGCGCGCAAGCGGATCGCTCACTCACCGCGGTCGCGATTGACGCGAATGGCCGTGCGTTCTCCGCAGGCGCGGACATCGGCGAGCACCGTCCCGAGCAAGCGCCCGAGATGATCAACGCCTTCAGCCGTTTGTTCCGCGTGCTGGGCGCGAGCGAGTTGCCCCTCGTGATGGCGGTAGACGGAGCCGCGCTGGGGGCGGGATTCGAGCTGGCGATGATGGCCGACGTGCTCCTCGCGAGCGATCGCGCGACATTCGGTCAACCGGAGATCCGGCTCGGCTTCTTCGCCCCGGTTGGGGTCACCGCGCTGCCGGCGCGCGTCGGAGTCGCGCGCGCGCTCGAAATCACATGCACGGGGCGCACGTACACGGCGGCGGAGATGCTCGCGATGGGTCTCGTGTCGCGCGTCATCGCATCAGCCGAGTTGCCGGCGGCGCTCGAGGGCGTGCTCGCGGACCTGCGGCGCGCGAGCCCGCTCGTGATGCGGATGAACGTGCGGATGACGCGAACGCTCTTCGGTCAGCCATTCGAGGACGCGCGCCGCGCCGCGGAACGCGTGTTCCTCGGCGAGCTGATGGCAACGGAAGACGTGCGCGAAGGACTCGCGTCCTTCTTCGAGAAGCGCCGGCCGGCGTGGAAGAACCGATGAGAATCCTGATCGTTGGTGCGGGCGCGCTGGGAGGTCTCGCGGGAGCATTCCTCACGCGCGCCGGGGAGGATGTGACGTTCCTCGAAGTGAATGCCGCCCGCGCGCATCTGCTGAACACGGACGGGTTGCAGATCGTGCAAACGGGACGCGATGAGTCCATCACGGTCCCCATGCACGTCGTGACGTCGGCGGAAGGGCTCGAGCCGTTCGATCTCGTGTTCATCGCGGTCAAGACGTATCAGACCGAGGACGCCGTGAAGGCAGCGCTGCCGGCCGCGCACGCCGGCACGCGGTTTCTGTCGATGCAGAATGGCATCGGCAATACGGAGGTCGTGGCACGCCTTGTCGGTCCCGATCGCGTGCTCTGCGGCATCACGTACCACAGCGTGCAGCATGTCGGCCCTGGGCGCCTGCAGTTCCGCGCGGGAATCAAACCGATCCAGATCGCGCCGTTCGACGGGAACGTGACTCCCGAGATCGACGCCATCGGCGAGACGTTTCGCCGCGCGGGGCTCGATACGGCGGTCGTCGCGAACATCGACCACGTCGTGTGGCAAAAATTGCTGCACAACGCGGCCATCAACCCCGTATCCGCCATCACCGGCCTCACCTGCCGCGAGATCCTCGGAGACGAAGACCTGCTGGCGTTCATCCGCGACTTGTGCGCGGAGATTGTCGCCGTGATGCGCGCGCGCGGCATTCCCATCGTCGATGAGGAAGATCCGTTCCGTCCACTGCTCGGATCACTCAACGCGCTCGGAAACAATCGGCCGACGATGTGGCAGGATCTCGCGCGGGGCGTGCGGACGGAAGTGGACGCACTCAACGGAGCGGTCGTGGTGGAGGCGAAGCGACTCGGGTTGCTCGCGCCGCACAATGCGGCGCTCGTGCGGTTCGTGCATTCGCGCGAGCGGCAACGGTTCCTCAACCGGCAGCACATCACGCGCACGTTGGGACTCGACACCAGGCCCGGAGCGAACGCGACGAGTTCCCCGCCCGCCGGTCTCGCCCACGCGGCTGCGCGGCGGGCGGACCGTGGGAACCAGCCGCAGGTACCACCGCTCGAAAGCACGCGGCGGTTGAAGGAAATCGTGCACGCGTACTACCGCGACCTTGGCGCCGCCTCGGATGATCCCCACCGGTTCGTCGCGGCGTGTTCAGGCCTCGCCCCCGTGGAGATCGTTCGCGCGCTCGGAATCGCTCCGTACTTTCCGGAGAACCACGCGGTGCTCATCAGCGCGCGCCACGAAGCGGCGCGTTACATGGCGCGCGCGTCCGAGGAAGGATTCTCACAGTTCTCCAGTTCAGCGATGCGCGCGGACATCGGCGCACTGCTGGCGCAGAGCAGCCCGCTCGTCGCGGCCCACGGGATCAAAGGTCCGCCGCGCCCCGATATCGTCGTCTACTCCACCAACACCGGGCACGATCTGCTGCGCTGGTTCGAGTTCTATGGCGCGTACTTCGGCGTGCCCGTTGTCGGCCTTCATCCGCCGGCGGCGCTGCACGAGATGGACAGCACCGAATTGTACGGCGCGGTCGAGCAGTTGTTGCGGCTGGTCGAGCAAGTCGAACGTGCCACCGGTCTCACACTCTCCATGGACCGGCTCGGCGAAACGGTGGCGTACACGGCGCAGGCGGCGAAACTCTGGGGCGACATCCTCGATCTCGCGCGCGCGGCGCCGGCTCCGATCACGTTCTTCGACATGCTGATCCACATGACGCCAATGGTGGTGCTGCGAGGCACGCCGGAAGCGGTGGAGTACTATCAGCTGTTGAAGGCTGAGGTCGAAGACCGAATCGCGAGGGGATTCGCCGCGGTACCAGGTGAAAAGCAGCGCTTCTACTGGGACGGTCCCCCGATCTGGAGTGCGCTGCGTCCGCTCGCGCAGATCTTCGCCGACCAGGGGGTCGCGATCGTGGCGTCGACGTTCTGCGCGACGTTCACGCTCACGGGGCTCGACCCGCGCGACCCGGTCGAAAGCATCGCGCGGACCTACGCCGCCGTGTTCGGCAATCGCTCGGAGCGATATCAGCGCGACTACCTCGCCGACAAGTTCGTGCGGTTCGGCGTCGACGCGGCGGTCTTTCACGATTGCCGCACGACACCCGAAGCGAGTCACGTGCGCTACGGGCTCGCGGTTCGGGCCGAGCGGCAGACGGGCGTGCCGGCGTTCGTGATCGAGGCCGATTCGCACGACGAGCGGCTGTTTTCGGCCAATCGGCTGCAACGGCGGCTCGGGGAATTCCTGGAACAGCATGAACCGCGGACAGCGGATGTCGGCGGTCGCTAGCGAATGGACGCGAGGAGGAGGTAGCCCATGCCAGACAGCGCGAGCGGAATCGCGGCGGGAGTAGACGTCGGAACGGAATGCGTGAAGGCCGTCGTGATAACGGATGCCGGTCGCACGCTCGGTCGCTCGGTGATACCCACGCGCGGCTACTTCCAGGTCTGCGCATACGAGGCGCTGACTGCCGCTCTCGATGATGCGCACAGGCGGCTTGACGAGCTGACGGGGATCGGAGCGACCGGCTTCGGCATGACGTGCGTGCCGAACGCGACGGTCACGATAACGGAATCGGTGTCGCACGCGCGGGGCGCGTTTCATCACCGGCAACACGCCATGACGCTGGTGAACATCGGCGGCGGCGATCCGCACGTGATCAACGTGGACGCCACGGGGCGCCCTGTCAGAGCGCGCGGCATGCGGCGCTGTGCTGTGGGGGTCGGGAGTTTTCTGATGTTCTCGGCGCGCCACCTCGACGTGAACGCGACCCAACTCGACGAGCTCGCCGACGCGGCCGGCAACAATGCGGCGGCCGTGAGCAGCTACTGCTCGGTGTTCTCCGCGTCAGAAGTGCTCGAACGGCTGCGTGAGGGCGCCACGCGCGAGCAGGTGGCGCTGGGCTGCATACGGTCCATCGCGCAGCGCGTGCTGGAACTCGGTGGCTTCGAAGATCCCGTCGTGATTTCGGGGGGCGTTGCCGAGTATTTCCCCGGCGTGCTGCGCGCGCTGGAATCGCTCTCGGGATTGCAGGTGACAACGGTGCCGGAGCCGATCTTCACTGGCGCACTCGGCGCGGCGCTCGCAGTGTTCAGTGACCAGCGGGGAGAACCCGCCCGCCGCGTCGTCGACCAAGCAGAGGGAGCGCTGCAATGACCGAACTGGCCAGCACCAACGCGCTGCGCGCCACCATGGGCGAGTATTACCGTGCGTTGGCCGATGCCGCCCTCCGCAAGACCGCACCGGTAGCCTGGTGCACGAGTGTGGGACCGGCGGAATTGCTGCGCGCGCTGGGCTTTGCCGTGCATTATCCCGAAAACCACGCGGCGATGATCGGAGCCGCGCGCACGGCGAACCGTTACCTGCCGCTGGCGCACGCGCAGGGATACTCGCAGGACATCTGCTCGTACCTGACGAGCGACATCGGCGCGTATCTCGCGGGCGAGTCGCCGCTCAAAGCGTACGGATTGGAGCGCGCGCCCGCGCCTGACGTCCTCGTGTTCAACACCAACCAGTGCCGGGACGTCCGCGACTGGTTCGAGTGGTACGGACGCGAGCTACACGTTCCCGTGGTTGGCGTGCACTCTCCGCGCGCGATCGACGACGTCACGGAAGGCGACATCGATTCCGTGACCAGGCAGCTCGAGTCGCTGGTGGCTCCACTCGAGCAGGTGGCCGGCACGCGGCTCGATGACGCGCGGCTGATGGCCGCCATGCGCGCGTCGAGGGACTCCGCGCGCCTGTGGGGAGCGTGTCTCGAGACAGCGTCGGCACGCCCGGCGCCGTTGACCTTCTTCGACGGCTCCGTCCACATGGGGCCTGCCGTGGTGCTTCGTGGAAGTGACGACGCTGCGGCGTACTACAGGACGCTGCTCGCCGAACTCGAGCAGCGGGTCGAAAACCGTGTCGCCGCCGTGCCGGGCGAGACACTGCGCCTGTATTGGGACGGCATGCCGGTCTGGGGGCGGTTGCGGGCGCTATCGACGATGTTTGCTGAGTTCCATACATCGGTCGTGGCCTCGACCTACTGCAACAGCTGGGCATTTTCGGACCTCGACCCCGCGGAGCCGTGGCGGTCCGTGGCCCGTGCCTCGCTCGAACTCTTCATCTCGCGCTCCGAAGCACCCAAGGAGCGGTACATCGCTCGCATGGTGGAGTTCTACGACGTCGACGGCGTAATTTTCCACGACTGTCGCACGTGCCCAAATAATTCGAACACGCGTTACGGCATGCCGGGGCGTCTCACCGAACGCGTTGGAATCCCGACCCTGGTGCTGGACGGGGACGTGAACGATCTGCGGTGTTTCTCCGACGAGCAGGCGCGCACGAATATCGAGGGATTCGTCGAACAACTGACCGATGCGCGCGGGGCGGCAGCGCCGAGGGGAGCGCGCTGATGAGTTACTACGCCGGCGTCGACAGCGGATCCTGGACGACGAAGGCAGCCGTCATCGACGGGGAGGGCCACGTGCTCGGCACCGCCGTCACGCGGTCCGGCGCCGACCTGGCCGCGGCGGCCGAACGCGCGTATGCGACGGCCTTGGCAAACAGCGGCCGTACGCGCGACGACATCGAGGCGGTATGGTCAACCGGTTTTGGCCGGAACACGATTCCATTCGCGGACGGATCGCGCACGGAGCTCGACTGTCACGGGCGCGGCGTGGCCCATTACGTCAAGGGACCGCTCGTGGTGATTGACATCGGCGGACAGGACGCGAAGGTCATCCGTCTCGATGCCGCTGGGCATCGACTGTCGCATCGCATGAACCGAAAATGCGCGGCCGGCACCGGGAGCTTCCTCGACGAAATCTCGCTGCGACTTGGCATCGACATCGGGGAACTGAATGCGCTGGGTCGCGGCGCGACCGAGAGCCTCGAACTCTCGAGTTTCTGCACGGTGTTCGCCGGAACCGAGTTGCTCACTCTGATCCGCGGCGGCAAGCGACCCGCCGACCTGGCGATGGCCGCGTACCGCTCGCTCGTCAAACGCATCGTGGCAATGGACGTCCTTGAAGGTCGCATCGTTGCGACGGGCGGCGTCGTGGCCTACCATCCGATCATGGTCGAGCTGATCGGTGCTGCATGTCGCGGCGAAGTGGTCGTGCCTCCCCACCCTCAGGAGATGGGCGCGTTTGGCGCGGCGCTCGCGGCATTGGCCGCGTGCGAGGCGCACGACACGTCGGACACGGCGGAGTTGGTTCAACCATGAACCTCGCCAGCTCAGCCGTCCGCGACGGCAACGTCATTTACTCGCGGCTGTCGCCGATCGGCGAGCGCGAGACGGTCGGGGCAATGCTGGCGCGCAATGCGGCGCGGCTCGCGGACCACGCCATGTATGGCGTCAAACAGCGCGACGGACAGTTTCACCGTGTCACGTGGGGGCAATGCCTGCGCGACGTCGTCACGTTCGGGCGATTCCTGTCGGAGGCAGGCGTGGGTCCGAACACGCGCGTCGTGTCGTTCTCGCCGAATCGCGGTGAGACGCTGGTCGTCGAGCTCGCGACGATGTGCCTCGGCGCGACGTACGTCCCGATCTTTGCCGGCTATCCTGCCGCGGAGGCGCGCGACCTCATCGAATACGCTGATCCCACGGTGCTCGTCGTGCCCGGACAGCAGCAGATCATGCGGGCGTGCATTCCGCAGACGGTGCGCGTGCTGGTCACACTGGACCCGCTCGCGGACGCCGAACGCGCGGCGGTGCTGGCCGGCACGCGAGCGGCGCACACGACATTCGCCGAGGTGCTGGAGCGCGGAGCCGGCGATGCCGGTGGCTCCACCGCTGGACATTTCCTCGATGCCGCGAAGCAGCTGGATCCGTCCACGCCCTGCCTGATGATGTACACATCCGGTACGAGCGGGCGCATGAAAGGCGTGGTGCTCACGCATGACAACATTCTCTCGCAGCAGCGCTCGCTCGCCGCGATATGGAACGTCACGCCGGAGGATCGCTTGCTGTCGTACCTGCCGTGGCACCACAGTTTCGGCGGCATTTTCGAGAAGTACACGGCCCTCTACAACGGCGCGACGCTCTTTATCGACGATTCGCTGGGCAAGGACACCACACAGTTGCTGGCCAACTGGATGGACATCCAGCCCACGATCTACTTCAGCGTTCCGCAGATCTACCAACAACTGGTCGTGCACGCGCAAACGCACGCCGAAGACGAGTCGCGCATTTTCCATCCGGGGTTGCGGTTCGTTTTCACTGCCGCCGCATCGTTGCCGGCGAACCTTTCGGCGTACTTCGCCGCCAAGCGCATTCCCGTGATCGAAGGATGGGGGCTGACAGAGACGTCCCCTTGCTGCACGGTCACGGATCTCATGGAGCCTCGCTCGTTGCCCGGGATGGTCGGGTATCCGATTCCAGGCGTAAAGCTGGGCCTCGCCGCCGACGGCGAGATTCTGGTGAAGGGACCCAACGTCATGCGGGGCTACGACAACGACTCTGCCGCGACGTTGGCGGTGCTGCCCGGCGACGGCTGGTTCCACACGGGTGACCTCGGGGAATTCGTGGGCACCGGGCTCAAGCTCATCACCCGCAAAGACCGCGTTTTCAAGATGCTGAACGCGGAGAAGATCGTTCCGACGGAGATCGAGAATCGCCTCGCCGGAATGAACAGCTTCATCCGGCATGTGATCGTTGCGGGCGACGGACGGCGATTCCTCGCCGCGCTCATCTACCCGGATTACTTCCGGATTGCCGAGCAGTTTGGAGACGACCGCGCCACCGCGGAGCGCGTCGTCAAGGAATCGTTCCGCGAGACGATCCTGCAGTTCAATCGTGAACGCCCAGCGAAGTATGAACGGATCGAAGCATTCGCCGTCGTCGCCAGGGAGCTGAGTCTCGAGGCCCGCGAGCTCACGCCGTCGATGAAGGTGCGCGTGCGCAATGTGCTGCAGAATGCGGAAGGGTACCTCGAAGCCATTTACGAGCCGACCATCGACTGCGACTGCCGTTTTATGCGGAAGGTCATGCGGCTCACAACCGACGAACGGCCCTGCTTTACCGGACAGGCGCGCACACTCGATCGCTGCCACGAGTGCGGCAGCTTCGTGTTCGGTGATACACCCGTGCCAATATCGGGGAGCGACAGGACTCCATGACGAATATGACGCACGCAAACAGCATGTGGGACGCGTGGGTAATGACGGCACCGGGTGCGGTACTCGAACACCGCCCGCGGCCAGCGGAGACGCCGGGCCCTGGTGAGGCGACGGTCGAGGTGGCGGGATGCGGCGTCTGCCACACCGATCTCTCGTTTCTCCACTACGGTGTGCGCACCCGATCGGCGTTACCGCTCGTGCTGGGTCATGAGATCAGCGGATACGTGCGAGAAGTGGGACCTGGCGTCGACACCGCACTGGTGGGACAGCCGGTGGTCGTGCCGGCCGTTCTCCCGTGTGGCGAGTGCGACCTGTGCCGCGCCGGCCGGCGCTCCATCTGCCGCAAGCAGGTGATGCCGGGTAACGACCGGCATGGCGGATTCGCATCGCACGTCGTGCTGCCGGCGCGGTTCTTCTGCCCCGTCCCCGACGCGGTGCTTCAGCGGCACGAACTCTGGGAGTTGAGCGTCGTCGCGGACGCCGTGTCGACGCCATTTCAGGCCGTGAAGCGCTCGGGCCTCGCGGCGGGCGACACGGCGGTGTGTGTCGGGGTCGGCGGCATCGGCGTGTACGGCGTGCAGATCGCGGCCGCGGCTGGCGCGAAAGTCGTCGCGCTCGACATTGACGACGCCAAGCTTACGCAAGCGCGCGCGGCCGGTGCGCACGCGACGCTCAACGTCAAGGACGTAGCTGTACCGGACGTGCGAAAGCAGGTCAAACGTCTGGCCGACGAACTGGGCGCGAGCCAGTTCCTGTGGAAGATCTTCGAGACATCGGGCACGCGCGCGGGACAGGAACTCGCCTACGCGCTCATTGGTCACGGTGCGACGCTGTCGGTGGTTGGCTACGCGACGGGCAAGATCGAGATATGCCTCTCGAACCTGATGGCGTTCGACGCCGTCGCGCAGGGAAACTGGGGCGCCGACCCGCTGGTGTATCCGGAGCTCCTGCAGTGGATCAGCGACGGCCGGATTGCCGTGCGGCCATTCGTGGAGCGGCACGCGCTGGCCGACATCAACGACGTGTTCGATCGGGCGCACCACGGCAAGCTCGTCAAACGCGCGGTGCTGGTCCCGGGCTAAGGCGTCATCGCCGCCGCCTCGTGCTCGAGTCGTTCGGCGAGCACTCGGAAGTTGGCGTGGGCCACGGCCCCGACATCGTCGCGCTGAACCCGCTCGAAGTCCCGCAGCACTCTCTGCTGCTGCTCGGCGGAGAACATGTCGTCAGACATCGGAAAGAGCATCTCGTCTTCCTTGACGATGTGATCTCGCAGCAATGCGACATATCGTCGCGCGTTGGAGATGACGGCCGCGCGCGCACCCGCGTCGCCTCCCTGGAGTTGGCGCGCGGCATCGCGCATGCCGCGCGTGAGCGTGCGTCCCAGCACGTGCTCGTCGAGGAACATGTCGAGCGGTCCGTCGGACCGGGGGAGACCGCTCTCGATCATCGCGCCGAAGAGCACGCCTTCTTCCTTCTTGTGATGGCACCCATCGGCGAAGCCGGCGATGAACACAGCGGCCTCGATAAAGAACTCCGCTCTCACCGCGTGCTCGTTCTCGAGATGCCCGGTCGCGGTTTCGAGCGCGTCGAGTACGCGCTCGATGAGCCGGTGCTCCTGCATCAGCTCATCGCTGGCTCTCTCGAATTCGCCCAATGCGCGCCCCTCAATGTGTGAGTCGTACGCTGACCCGCGGATCGGCTGAAAGCGTCAACGAGGG
>DATCGM010000073.1:0-2125 GCA_036508915.1 Gemmatimonadaceae bacterium | reverse complement strand
GTGCTCGTCGGCGCGATCTGCGCGACATGCCGCATGTTGTACACCTGCGAGGCGGCAAGGCTCGCGCTGCTGTTCGTGTGGCCGACCACGGCAAGAATGTTCGGGTCGGTGGCAAGGCGCTCGGCGGTCTCGAGTGCGACTCTCGCCTTCGTGCTCCCCGCGCCGCCGATGTTCCGCAGCTCGAGCCGGTGCCCGTTGATCCCCCCGTCTGCATTGACCTGCTCCGCGGCCAGTGAGGCGGCGCGAAAACCGTCGTCGTCCAACACGACCCCGATGCGGTACGGCCCCGCTCGATCGCAGCCGACGGCGAGCGTGCCGGCGGCGAGCAGCGGCATGAGTCGGCGTGTCGATCGAGAGGAGGCGTTGCAGACGCGCCAGGTCATTCTGTCAGCATCGGCATCGTTGGGGATGCGACTCGCTCAATGAGGCAGTGCGAAGGCAGCGTGATGGCGAGGTCGCTGTGCCCGGTAACATGGTGCGGCACTCTTGGAAAAGATAGAAGTGGACGCATCATTCGCACGACGAGTCGGTCATCCGGCACTAGATTGGGGGGATGACGGACACCTCGCGGAACGCCCCCATTTGCATCGTCGGCGGCGGTCTCGCCGGAAGCGAGGCCGCCTGGCAGCTCGCCGAGCGCGGACACGACGTCGCGCTTTACGAGATGCGTCCGCATCGCGGCACGGAGGCGCACAAGACCGGCAGACTGGCCGAACTTGTCTGCTCGAACACCTTCAAGAGCACGGAGACGTCCAACGCACACGGGCTGCTGAAGGCGGAGATGCGCCTGCTCGGCTGCATGATCCTCGAATGCGCCGACGAGGCGCGCGTCCCCGGTGGCAGCGCACTCACTGTCGATCGCGACGTGTTCTCCTCAGGCGTCGATGCTCGCGTTTCGGCGCATCCGCGCATCACGGTCGTTCGCGAAGAGGTCTCCACCCTTCCGTCGCCCGGTATCATCGCGACGGGACCGCTGACGTCGGACGCCCTCGCCACTGCAATTCGCGAGCGGCTTGGAGTCCAGTCGCTGGCATTCTATGACGCGATCGCTCCGATCGTCGCGTACGATTCCATCGACCATGACGTCGTCTTTCGCGCCTCGCGTTACGGCAAGGAGACGATGAAAGGCGAGGGCGACGGCGCATACCTCAACTGCCCGATGACGCGCGCGCAGTACGAGGCATTTCTCGATGCGCTCACGCTGGCGGATCAGGCGACGGCCCACGAATTCGACGCGGTGCCCTACTTCGACGGCTGCATGCCGGCGGAAGAGATCGCGCGGCGAGGCCGTGAGTCACTGCGATTCGGTCCCATGAAGCCGGTCGGGCTCACCAACCCGCATACCGGGCGCGAGGCATACGCCATCGTGCAACTCCGCATGGAGGATCGCGCCGGCCGCATGTGGAATCTCGTCGGCTTTCAGACCAGGCTGCGCTATCCGGAGCAGCAGCGCGTCTTTCGCCTCATCCCGGGCCTCGAGAATGCAGAGT
Organism: Gemmatimonadaceae bacterium; assembly: GCA_036508915.1. Classification (GTDB taxonomy): domain Bacteria; phylum Gemmatimonadota; class Gemmatimonadetes; order Gemmatimonadales; family Gemmatimonadaceae; genus AG11. The sequence continues at coordinate 635 of DATCGM010000073.1, read as the reverse complement.
TCCTGCGCTTCGGCTCCATTCACCGCAATTCATATCTCAACGCACCGGCCGCGCTGGCGCCGCATCTCGCGCTGAAGGACGATGCGACGACGCTGTTCGCGGGCCAGCTCACCGGCGTCGAGGGATACACGGAGAGTACCGCCACGGGCCTGCTTGCCGGCATCAACCTGTCGCGGCTTCTCGCCGGCGACGAGCCGGTGCTTCCGCCGGCCACGACCATGCTCGGAGCGCTCTATCGCTATCTGCGCGAAGCGGATCCGCGCCACTTCCAGCCGATGAACGCCAACTTCGGTCTGGTGGACGAGCTGGGCATGCGTGTGAGGGACAAGCGCGTGAAGAAGGAGAAGTTGGCCGAGCGCGCGCTCGCGCACATGGCGCAATGGCGCGACGAGTCGCTGCTCGCGTCTGGCGCACGCGCGTGAGCGAAGGGTTCGTCGCGCCGCCGGACGTACAGGAGTACCTCCGCCACCTCGCGAAGGAGCGCGACGTTTCGCCGAACACGGTGAAGGCGTACCAGCGAGATCTTCATGAGTTCGTCGAGTTTCTTGGCGAGTACTACGGCGCCGAGGCGTGGAGCTGGGAAGGTGTGGACCGGCTCGCGATGCGCGGATTTCTCGCGCATCTCTCGCGTCGCG
>DATCGM010000072.1:0-9931 GCA_036508915.1 Gemmatimonadaceae bacterium | reverse complement strand
GGAGCGCTGCTGCGCGGCGGCGGCGGCGGTTTGTCCGGCGACGCGGCCACCGGAGTAGACGCTCTGCGACAGCGCGAGCCCGAACGTGTAGGAATTGCGCGCGCCGAACCCCACCTTGCTGAAGTCGATCCCTTGCACGGCGGCGCAGGTGGACGCCTGAGCCAGCGCGGCGGCGCGTTCGGCGGGCGTCGCGTTCGCGGCGATCTGTGGCGCGCAGACCGACTGCGGCTTGGGCGCCGACGTCGTCGTGGAGCTATCTGACGAGCCGCCGGCCAGCGCGGAAAACTGCGAGCGCAGCGCGCGCGCGTAGGCGAGGTTCGAGTTGAGCTGCGGCAGATACTGGCTGCGCGCCTGCTTGAGCTGCCCGGACGCGCGCGTGATGCCGGCTCTCGCGATCTGAAGCACTTCGCTCTCGCGCGTGGCGAGACGAATTGCCTCGTCGAGCGACAGTGTGGTGGCCGGCGGAGCGCCCGCGGCCGGCTGCTGTGCGCCGGCGATCGCGGGTGACATGACCGCGAGCAGCAGGCCGAGCGCACGTGCGCGGCGCCTGCCTCGTCCGGTCCAATCGACATTCATTGCGATGGGGGGTACAGGGAAAGGTTGAGTCATGCGATGCGAGCCCGCGACTTTCTCTTTACGGAAACGGCGGCGCTTTTCTTCACACCGATCATCTGAAGAAAGCATTGCACATATCGCCCGGCGGCTTCGTCGAGCGGCGGATACACCTCTGGCACGAAGCTGCGGGTGATGGCGTCGCTCATGATGGTGCCGGTGAGCATCACCGCGGCGGCCTCGACGTCGGCATCTGGATTTGCCATGCCGAGTTCCTGGAGCCGGCGCAGGTAGCCGGTGATGGTGTCATGCGCGGTACGACGTCCGCGGCAGGCAAACTCTGCCGCTTCGGGACGCTCCTCGATCTCGCCCATCGTATGCACGAGCAAGGGCCGCATTTCGCGAACGTGGTCGAGGCTGATCTGCACGAACTCGGTGAGCTCCGCTTCGGGATCTCTGGGGTCCGTCGGGAGCTCAACGGGCTGAGTGTTGGCGCAGTGTGGTCTCAAGACCGCTTCGAGCAGCGCCCCCTTGGATCCGAAGGTTCGGAAGAGGGTGACTTCGTTGACGCCGGCTTCGATGGCGATGAGGCGGGTCGTCGCGCCGCGGAATCCGTGTTTGGCGTAGACACGGGCGGCGGCTTCCAGGATTCGTTCTCGGCTGATCATAAGGAGGGGCAGTCTAGCGCAAACGGATGTGAATGCAAGCACCCACTTGCACCACTCTCAGAGTGGGGACGGGGCTTTACTTTTCCCTCCATGACCGAATTCACTGCGCCGCGGCCCTCGTCGCACGTCAACCGCCGGGCCGAGCTGTTCGTCGCCGCGCTCTGGATGATCGCGGTCGTCGCAGCCACGATTCAGCAGGGCGTCGCGCACCAGAACAACAACTTCCTGATCTTCCGCGCGGCGTCGATCCACCTGCTGCACGGCCAGGACCTGTACGCGGCGTACCCCGCGCTGCACTTCGATTTCTACAAGTACAGCCCAAGCTTCGCGCTGCTCTTTCTGCCATTCGCCGTGCTGCCGCTCGTGCTCTCCATGCTGCTGTGGAATGCGCTCAATGCCGGCGTGCTCTGGATCGCGATGGGGATGGTGCTTCCACGACGAGGGGCACTGATCGCGCGCGCCATCCTCTTTCTCGACATGCTCGGCTCACTGCAGAACGTGCAGAGCAACGCGCTCGTCGCCGGTCTCATCATTCTCACGTTCAGCGCCTACGAGCGACGTCACACCGTGCTCGGCAGCGTCGCCGCCGGCCTCGGCACGGCGATCAAGATCTTCCCGCTCACCGGCGTGAGCTTCGCGATCTTTCATCCGCGCAAGCTTCGCGTCGCGATCGCGGTGACGCTGGGAATGGTCGCGCTGGTGCTGCTTCCCCTGCTCGTCACGTCGCGGGCAACGCTGCTCGCGCAGTATGCATCGTGGCGCGCCATCGAATCGAAGGACGCAATCGATCGCGGCTTCACCGTCATGCAGATGGTGCAGCTCATGCTGCGCCAGAACTGGCCGAACTGGCCGCAACAGCTCGGTGGAGTGCTGCTCCTCGTCGCGCCCGTCCTCGTGCGACGCGAGCGATGGGGCGAGTGGTCGTTCCGGCTGGCCTATCTGTGCTCGGTGCTGGTGTTCTGCGTGATCTTCAACCACCAGTCCGAAAGTCCGACGTTCGTCATCGCCGTCGCCGGCGCGGCCATCTGGTTCGCGGCGCTCGAGAGGCCCTCACGCGGCGAATGGGCGCTGTTCGGATTCTTTGTCGTCTGCACCATTCTCGCGTCGTCCGACGCGATGCCGCGTGCGATTCAACGGGCAGTGTTCGACAAGTATCACTTCAAGACTGTGCCGTGCATCGTGCTGTGGGTGGTGTTGCAGGTTCGGCTCTGGAGGCGCACGAAGTAATGGGCAGTGAGCCTTATCGGCGCCTGATCTCGGGCAACCCGACAGGGCGCAGCAAGTCCCGTCAGCCCAGCTCGCCGAAGTGCACCAGACGCAAGTCCCCTCTCGAGATCCGCTCGCGCACCGCGGCTGAGCAGAGTGCCGCCACCTCTCGCTCCCGCTCGTGGCGATAGGGATCCTGCTCCGCGAGCACTGCATCGTCGTACCCCGGATGCATCATGATCTCCGTGGCTCCTGCCGGCAGCCGGTCGAGCAGGGCAAGCAGGCGACGCTCGACGTCGGGCGCTCCCTGCAGCGCAATACCGCGAAAGTTCGGCGAGCGCGCGAGAAGCACTCGATCGTCCGCCGCGACGCCGCGCATGGCGACTCTCCAGGCGCCGTGGAGCACAAGCATCTTCGCACTCGCTGCCGGATCACTCGTCGTCGGCTCATCGAGCGGGCGACGCACGACGCGCACGCCGGCCGCGCGCGCGCTGGCGAGCACCGCGGGGAGGACGCCCGGAAGTGCGTGCGTGTGCCGGTGGCTATCGAGGTGCGTGATGCTGATTCCCTCGGCCGCGAGTGCCGCGAGCTGCGCGTCGCACTCGCGCCGAACGTCGCTCGCACTCACTCGCCCGATCATTGCCCGTCGCGCCAGCTCGCCGAACGAGTAGAACTCTCCGCTTCGCGGATCGGCGAGCGTGGGCACGACGGCGAGCGGCCGCCCCGCGAGGAGATTCAGGTGCAGCCCGACGCCGAGTGTGGGCACGCGCTCGCGGACCAGCGCCGCCGCCTCGCCGAATGCGGGGGTGTTCACCATCATCGACGCCGAGGAGAGTGTGCCCGCCTCGTGCGCCTCGACGATGCCGCGGTTGACGCCCGGCGCGAAGCCGAGATCGTCAGCGTTGATCACCAGGAGGCGTTGCATACTGGAAACTACTGGGCGCTTCGCTCTCTGGGCGCTCGGCGCTGCGCGCCCCAAGCTTTACCGAGTGATCAGTTCCGGCGCCCGAATTCCATGCGGGGCCGTATGGATCCCTGCGCCCCACTGATCCTCTACCGGGAACACGAAGCGCTTGTTCGCCACCGCGTACTGGCCGCGCCAGGCATTCGTGCGGACGCGCCAGATGTCGATGAACATGCGCCTGCTGTCGCTCGCGAAGCGCATCGTCGTCGGCTCGTCGTCGTAGCGGAAGTTCACCGCCGTCTGCTTGATCGCGAGCCCGTGCTGCTGCGCGATATAGAGACACTCGATGTCGAAGCCGAAGCCCGGAATCGTGGTACGCGAGAAGCAAAGTTTCGCCGCCTCGGCGGTGAAGCCCTTGAGACCGGCCTGCGTGTCGAGAATGTCCGGCAGCAGGAAGGCCCGCACGACCTTGTTGAACCCGCGACTCATCAGATGCCGCGTGTACAGGTAGTGGAAGAAGCTCGGGCTCAACAGATAGCGCGACTCGGGGAGCACGCGGCAGGCGATCGCCACGTCCGAGCCGGCCTCGAGCTCCCGCACGATCTTGTGCACTTCGTCGAGCGGGTACGCGAGGTCCACATCCGTGAAGACGCGATACTTGCCGCGCGCCGCGACCATGCCGCGCGTGACCGAGAAGCCCTTTCCGCGATTCGTCGCATTGCGCAGCAGGCGGGCGTAGCCACGCTGGCGAGTGAAGTCTTCGAGAATGAGCCGCGTCTCGACCTCGCTCGAGTGGTCGTCGACGAACAGCACTTCCACAGTGCCGGGATACAGCCTCGCGAACGCATCAACCGCCTTCAACGTGGCCGGAAGCTGATCCGCCGCGTTGTACACCGGGATGATCAGCGACAGTGACGGCACGTCCGTGGTTGGATCGAACATCAAGACCTCATTAACAAATGCAGACGGCCGGCGTCTGCCAGTGGAGTCCAATATTTATCGCGGAGCGTGCGTTCTTGTGGAGAGACGCGACTTCGCGGTCGCGGTGTGGGGTACAGTCTGCACCGCGTGTCTGTGATATGACGATCTCGTCCCGTCCGCCACTACACACAGAGCAGTGGTGAATGTAATGAGAACGCTCGGCGCGACGCCATGCCGGGGCGTTTATTTGTATACACCGGGGCCTTTGGTTCGTCTGGTCCGACCGCGTCCGGTCAGTCGTCCCGACGGCCCGTCCGTCGCTCGAGCACGACCTCGCCCTTCAGCACCATGTACTTGATGAGACGCGTCGCCGCGTCGGGAAAGGCCTTCTGCCGGTCGCGGAACCGGTCGTTCGACACGATCGACGCATCCAGCTCTCGCGCGAAGGCCAGGATGAAGTAGTCGGCGTCCGTGCCCGCCGGCGCCTGCCGGATCAACCCGGCGTCGATCATGTGCTCATACTCGGCGCGGTCGTCGATCTGATGGCGCAACGCCGCGTCCGTGAGGACGAGCGGCTCATAGCCCTCTTCGCGCAGCTTGTCGCAGACCGCGACGATGTTGGAGAGCAAGACCCGCTCTCCCTCCGTCGAATGCGCGACGTTCGAGCCGTCCACGACGACGACGGTGCGATCGCTCCGCTGTTCTGCATGCCTCTGGTCCGGCGTTGACGACGCCCCCATCGAATCTCCTTGCGATGTACGATTGCCACTCGGCACGCCCGAACGCACAGAGCGCTCGGCAACTTGCCGAGCGCTGAGGAAGAGAGGAAAAAAGAGACTGCTTTCCTTGTCTTCCTTTCTTCCAAGTGCCAAGCCGGATCAGGGCTTCGACTGGATCGACTTCGCGTGGTCGAGATGCGCCTGGATGGTCGGCGTCGCCTTCGTGATCAGATCCTTGAGTTCCACGTTCTGCGCGGCGGCCAGCGCTGCCTGCGCCGTGTTGAGCAGGGTCTCGTGGTACGTGACCTCGTGATCGATGTACGCCTTGTCGAACGCGGCACCCTTCGGCATCGCATTCAGGCTGTCCTGCCACGCCTGCGCCGCCGCGGCGCTGTTGTCGCTCACGGGCATCTCGGGAGTCACGTTGAGCTTCGTCGCGAGATCCTGGCAGGCTTTCCGCTGCGCATGGTGATCGCGCATCATGTCCCTGGCGAACGACTTCACATCGGCCGCAGTCCCCTTCGCGGCCGCGACGGAGCCCGCCGAACTGTCGGCGGCATCCGCGCCATCGAGAATGGCGACGATGTTCGCATCCGTCAGCGTGGGCGCAACGGGAGCGGGCGCAGGTGCCGCAGCAGCGATGGAATCAGCCTTCTTGGCGCTGTCTGCTGCCTTGTCCGCTTTGCCGCAACCGGAGACGAGCGCGGCGGCGCAAAGGGCGAATAGGGGGGTACGGCTGAGAACTCGGCGTAGCATTGGACCTCCAGACGGTGTCATGACGGACGTGCGAATGAACCCTATATGCACCCGCAAGAACCATACGCCGAAACTGCGACTCATGCGCTGAGCCCGAAGCGAGCGCTGCTGCTCCGTTCGATCCGCATCTCTCCCTCTCACCAAGTGTATGAGAGTGAAGCAAAGGAGTGTGCCGACAATGCGCTGCAGTCGAAACATGATTTGCATTTTGGCGATCGGCGCAGCCATCGGCTGCGGCGATGGCCGGTCGCCGCGCGCATTGATCGCCGACGTCTCTGCGAACGTGGCAGAGTTCGCCGCGGCCGCCACCGGGCAGAAGGCGGTGATGGCGGACGAGGTGAAGAACGCCGGCCATCTCGGCTTCGACACCGGCACCTATCCGGGCGACCACGCGATGCTCGCGTGGCGCACCGGCGGCGCGCCGTACGAGTGGACCGGCTACTACCTCCCGAGCCCCTGCCACCCCGATGAGGGTTGGTCGGGCAAGCGCGAAGCACTCACCGCGATGGGGTACGGGCTCGCCGTCGTTTACGTCGGCCAGCAGACGTGGGGGCGCATGCCTGGGGCGCCGCACCTCGTGCCCGTGCAGGTGAGCAAGCGCGTGAAGCAGCGCGTCGGACGCGGAGCGCAGCGCCGCAGCGTATGGCGCACGGTCACACGCACCGTGCTGCGCCGCGCACCAGCGCCCGCACCCGACGCGACATGCAACGCGGACTTCGTGAGCGCGGCGCGCGGCGAACGCGATGGCGCCGACGCGGTCGCGCGTACGGCACGTGACGGCTTCGTGCCGGGAACGACGATCTTCCTGGATCTCGAGCACATGGACGTGCTGCCCCAGGTGATGCGCGACTACTACCGAGCGTGGGTTCGTACGGTGCTCGCCGATGGCCGGTACCTGCCGGGCATCTATGTCCACACCTTCAACGCGAACACCGTGTACGCGGACGTGAAATCGGTCTACCGCGCAGCCAGGGTGACGAACGAGCCCCCGTTCTGGGTGGCCAAGTCACGCGGCTTTGACATCACCAAGTTTCCGAGCGAGGTGGGGCACGCCTTCGCCGCGGTGTGGCAGGGCGTGCTCGACGTCGAACAGACCTGGAACGGACACAAGATCCCGATCGACGTGAATGTCTCGGCGACCAAGTCTCCGTCCGCGGATGCGAGAGTGCCGATCACGCGGGTTGGGAACTAGCTCGACGCGATCTTCTTCAGTTGTTCCAGCGCCGTTTTCGCGGCCGGACTCTCCAACGCTGCCGACGCCGCAGCTTCCACCAGCTTATCGTCACGGTGATAGAGATCGTTCCCGAAATAGAGTTGCCCGTCGCGCACGAACGCGGTTCCGTAGGTGATGTACACCGGAATCTTCTTCGGCAGCTTGACCGTGATGTTGTCCTTGCCGTTCATCATCGCGTCCTGGACCTTCGCGGCATCCCAGCCCAGTACCCACTGCGCGAGCTCGGCGGGCTTCTCCACGCGGATGCAGCCATGGCTGAAGGCGCGTACGTCCTTGTTGAAGAGCTCGTGGTTCGGCGTGTCGTGCAGATAGATGTTGAAGTCGTTCGGGAACAGGAACTTCACGAAGCCGAGGGCGTTCTTGGGACCGGGCTTCTGGCGGATGCGCCGCACCCCACCTTCCCTGTAGTACTCCAGATTCTCGCGATCCATGTAGCTCCGATTGGCGGCGATCTTGGGACCAACCTCCTTCGCCTGAATTTCGGGCGTGATGTTCCAGTACGGGCGGAACACGACGAACTCCATCGAGTCGCTGAACACTGGCGTCGCCTTGTCCTCGTACGACTGGCCGACGATCACTTTCATGTCGAGCGACTTCTCACCGCTGTCGTAGGCGGTGAGTTGAAAGGCGGGTACATTCACCAGGACGTAGCGCGAGCCGAGCGTACGCGGCATCCACCGGAAGCGCTCGAGATTCGCCGCGATCTGTCCGAGGCGATACCCGGCCGGCACGTTGAGCGAGTTCACCGTCTCGGGGCTCAACGTCCCGTCCACGGTGATGGCGTGTCGCGTCTGATATTTCCCGATCGCGTCGGCAAGGCTCGCATCGTACACGGCACGCGACGTCGCCTTCACGGTCGCTCTCGTTCCGCCAACGGCGGACGAATCGGGCATTGAATCGCCGACCGTCAGCCCCTCCGCGGCAAGACGTGCACGAAGCGCGGCGATGCGCTCCGGCGAGTCGGACTGTCCCTTGTGAAGGGTCTTTCCCGCGGGGACGCGCGGGAAGTCACCCTTGGCGACGATCTCGCGATAGCGCGCAAGCTCCTTCTGGAGCGCGGCGTACTCCTCGTCAGCCGGACGCATCTCGGCGATGCCTCGCGAAAGCGTATCGCCGAGCGAGTGAACGAGCGCGCTGTCCACGTCATCGCCGGTGGGATCGATGTGCCAGGCTTGCCCCACCGACTTCGGCGAGATCTGGCCGACGAGCAGGTCTTCTCCCAATGACGCGTACATGGTCGAGAGAAGCACGTCGGCGTTCGCGAGCTGCTCGGCGGTCGGCTTCGCGATCTTCACCGCGTTGAGCGCATTGGCGAGCTCGGTGACTGGATATTCATCAGCGCGCAGCGCGTCGTCGCTCACGCCGAGCACGGCGTCGGTGAGGGCCTTGGCGCGGTCCTTCGCGACGCCGTCGCTCGTCAACCATAGGGGCGTCTCGCCGAGGCTCTTGTACAGCGCCTGAGTGTGATGCCATGCAGCATTGTTCACGCCGTCTGGCGGATTGCCGGCGAGGCGCTGGGTGAGGGCGGTCTTGAGGTCAGCGATCGGGACGCCCTGGACGTTCGTCAGCGTCGCTGGAGACCAGACAGCGGCGTGTCGAAAGCGTTTTCCGCCCGCGATGCGTTTGGCCTCGGAAGCTTGCTTCGAGCAAGCGCCGAGAACGGAGATAGCGAGGAGAAGCAGAGCGGTGCGGCGCGCGAGCGCCATCGTCGCACGTGCGGTCATTTCAATTTCTGGAGAGGTGAGTCGCACAACGGAACCGGCCGTGTCCGCTGTAGAGGCGAGAGTCGGGCCATGACGCAATGGCACAGGCTGAGACCGCTTCGTCAGAGCACACCCTCACCGCTGGCCCGACGAGGGTTTATCGTCCACCTTGGGAAACCCGATTTGTACCACCGCTCGCCCCCAATTCCTCGAACGTGACATCCCCTACGCGCGTCTGGTGGCCCTGGGCGCGATGGTCGCTGGCGCGACAGCTACCGCTGATCACCGCCGCGATCATCGTGCTCGTGATGGCACTCTCGCTCACGCTCACATACGAAGCCCTGGTACGCGCCCGCACCGACGCATTGCATTCGCGCCTGAAGGGTTTGTTGAGGGTGCTCGTGCAGTCCGGTGAGAACGGCTCGAAGGCGCGCGTCGCCACTTTGAACAAATTCGCGAAGGACACGACGCTCGTGCGCGCGCTCACCGCGCCGGCCGGTTCTCGCTCGGCAAAGGAAGATTCCGCGGTCATCGCCGCGCTCAGCAAGGTGGCCATTCCCGCCGACTCGGGACTTCCCGTCGAGCTGTGGACCGCTGACGGCCGTCGCGTGGCGCACATCGGAATGGATGTTCGGGACGATTCGATCGCCGCGCTGCCGCCGGAGCTTCGCTCTCGCCAAGGCACTCGAGTGAGCGAAGTGCCATCAGGCTCGCCGACCGATTCTGCCGTGCAGGTGGGCGCTCTCTATCCGTCGGCGGGCCATGTGTACTACTGGACGGTTGCGCCGGTGATGACGGACGGGCACCGCGTCGGTGCCATCGTGCAGCAACGGCGCATCGTCTCGAATCCGCAGATGAAGCAGATGATCCGGGACATGTCGGGTGAGGAGTTCACGGTCTACCTGCGCAACGCGACCGACAGCTTCTGGTCGTCGCTCGATGGACAGCCCGTCCTGCTCCCCGTGCGTCGCGACACGACCGATTCCGGATACCTCGCGACGCGCGTTGCGGGCGAGCCGCAGATCGGCTCCGAGAACGGGGTGCGTGGGACGCCATTCATCTTCGTGCTCGAGGCGCCGAAGAGCACCGTCGTCGCCGAGCCACGCGTGACACTTCGGCGACTCGCCTTCTTCAGTCTTCTCCTGCTGATCGGCGGCGTGGCGGCCACCTGGTCGCTCAGCCGCCAGATCACGCGTCCGCTCGTCGAGCTCGCGACGGCGAGCGAGGCGATGGCGCAGGGTCAGTATGGACGGCGCGTCGAGACCAGC
>DATCGM010000071.1:0-3285 GCA_036508915.1 Gemmatimonadaceae bacterium | reverse complement strand
AGGTCGGTGTCTTGTACTAGACACCCGGTATCACCTCATCCCCCTGCGCAACCGACAGCGTAACCGCGCCCGATGGCCGCGGATCAGGAAGACGAATGGTGAACGTCGTGCCGGCCCCGACTTCGCTCTCCACCTCGATCGTGGCGCCGATGAGCTTGGCGAATGACTGCACGATCGAGAGGCCGAGCCCAGTGCCACCGTATTGCCGGCGCGTGGAGCTGTCACCCTGCTCGAACGGCTCGAATATCTTACTCCGCCGATCGGCGGGAATTCCCATGCCCGTGTCGCGCACCACGATCTCGCGTGCGTGGCCCGTGTCCGGGTCGGTGGTCACGCGGACGAGGACCTCGCCCCCCGCGGTGAACTTGATCGCGTTCCCGACGATGTTGATGAGAATCTGCCGCAGCTTTCCTGCGTCGGTCACGAGCGGCTCAACATGCCCCGGCAACTCGCGGCGAAGCGTCAGTCCCTTGGCTTCTGCCGTCGACTCGAGCATCGCCAGCGTCTCGTTGACCAGCGCGTCGACCGCGACCGTCTCGCGCTCGAGCTCCATTCGTCCCGCTTCGATCCTGGCGACATCCAGAATCTGATTGATGAGCGAGAGCAGGTGCATTCCATTGTCGAGAATGCGCTCGACATAGAGCGTCGCTTCGGGTGTGAGCGGTCCCGACTTTTCCCGCAGGAGCACGCGCGAGAAGCCGATGATGGCCGAGAGCGGCGTCCGCAGTTCGTGGTTCATGCGCGTCACGAACTCGCTCTTCGTGCGGTTCGCCGATTCCGCCGCGTCCTTCGCGAGCCGCAATGCATGCTCCACTGCCTTTCGCTCGGTGATGTCGTGCCAGACGCCGAGGAGAACCAAACGCCCATGCACCTTGAGCGGCGTGAGCGTCGCCTCGACCTGGAACTCGGAGCCGTCGTTGCGACGATGCGTCCACTCGAAGCGATGATACCCCGTGATGCGCGCGCGCTCACGCATCTGCCCTGCGACGACGACCGAGAGGCGTCCATCGGGCTGGCGAAGCGGTGAAAGATCGGCCGGTCGCCGGCCGACGAGCTGGTCGCGGGAATCGACACGCAGCATCTGCAACGTGGCATCGTTGCAATCGATGATCCCTGCGGCGTCGTACAGCATGTGCGCGTCGGTCGAGCGCTCGAAGAGCAGGTGGAAGCGCTCGTCGGCTGCCTCGCGCTCCGTGATGTCGAGTCCCGCTGCGATGAGACCGTACACCGGCTCCGCTGCACCATCGCGGAGCGGCGTGATGTTCCAGAGCACCGTGTGGCGCTCGCCGTTGGGATTTCTCACGGGCCCAGCGAGATTTCTGATCTGCTGGCCAGCGAGGACGGACGCGATCTCGCCGCGCATGCGCTCGCGATGCGGAGGCGTCACGAACTCCTCGGCGTAGTTTCGCCCCAGCGCGTCCGCGCGCGAAACGCCGAAGAGCGACTCGGCCTCGCGGTTCCATTCGAAGACGAGACCGTCGCTGTCGAGTCCGACGATGGCGCTTCCCGCGGTCTCGACGAGTGAACGGAAGAGCGCATGGACTCGCTCGAGCGCGTCGGTCTGGTCGAGGAGCTCCTGATTCTGCATCTCGAGCGCCTCTGCCTGCGCGGCCCGCTCTTCCTCGACCTGACGCGCGACGGTGACGTCGCGAATGAGCGCGACCGCGGCGTGCGGAGCTTCGCTCTCGCCGCGATGAAGCGGATTGGTGTTCACGCTCAGCCACCGAATGGCACCGTCGGCAGCGGTCGTGGCAATGATCATGTCGACGACCGGCTGGCCCGTGCTCATCGCAATCCGGCTCGGCAAGCGCTCGGCGGTGAGCTGCGCCCCCTGCTCGTCCTTCAGGCGGCTGGCGACATCCGCGATCTCCGCGGCGGATGCGTCCTGGGGCAGACCGAGGATGCGCAGCGCGCTCGGGTTCCAGGCGATGGCCTCGCCAGTGTCGCTGATGAGCAGCATGCCGTCCTGCATCGCGTCGAGCACGGCGCGCGTGCGCGATTCGCTCTCCGCCAGAGCACTGACGGTGACGGAGAGCTGCTCCTGCGTCGGCTGGAGCACGAGCCGAGCGCCGAGTGCGAGCGCCAGGAGCAGCAGGATGACGCAGGCCGCCTCGAGCATCAGCAGGCGATCGATCTCGCGTCCCCATTCCACCTCGAGCTCGTCCACCACGTGCTCGATGGCGACGGCCAACCGCTTCTGCTGGACGAGGAGCGAATCGATCTGCGCCGGCGTTGCGGCGGCGGTCGCGGCCTGCGTCACCGATTCCTTCACCGAATCCTGGAGCGCAACCAACGCCCCGTAGTCGCGCGCAGCGGGAGTTTCCGGCGGAATGACGACGTCGCCCGCGGTCGCGCCGCGCAGCTGCTGGGAGGCGGTGCGCAGCTCGTTCACAGTTGCATCTATTTTCGGCCGCCACAGCTCCCGTTCCGCAGGCGGCGATTCGCGCGACAGAAGCGTGAGCGCAACGAGCCGCTCGCTGAGCATACGCTGGTGCCCGGCGATATTCAGGCGCGCCCCATCGATGCTGTGGCGGGAGGTCTGCGCCACGAGCAGCCCGAGCATCGCGACGGCCACCGCGATCACGGCAAGCACAGCGACGCTCGTTCGGCGTCCGAGTCGGCTGGCGGCGCGTGCGGAGGTCATCTACGACAGGACAGTCCGCGGGAGGAGGACGTCACACTTCGTGTCGACCCAACGTGGAGTTGTGAAGTTGACCGGAGACTGGCCGAACAGGAACGAGTCAACTGCACTCTACTCTTTCCGCCCGACGTCCCGCTTATGAACTCAATCGACCACACCAAGCCGCAGCAGGGTGTCCGCATCGAGCGTGCGCCAATGCCGGGGATACTGCCAAACGCGCCGTACACATTCGCGCGAGTTCAGCACCAGACATCGGATTTCCTTCGCCCACACCTGCGGAGTGGGCACCTCGCACACCGACCACGCGACCCCGTGTCCATCAACCACGATGTGGGGATACCGCTCATCGGCTGCTCCCCCGTTCTCGGGGAAGACGTGGCCGTTTGTATCGATACTCCAGGACACCAAGGCACCTACGGCTGTGGTGGTGAGAAACCTCACGTCGACTCCGCCAGCGGGACAACGCTACTCACCGTCTCAGAGTGGAAACTTCGTGCCGCGCGGTGCGCGGCACCAAGGATTCCGGCAATACGCTGCCCGGTAACGGCGAGCGCTACCGGGCAGGCGTTTTGAGCGTTGCTCACACGAAGGTGGCCTCGGCTCTGCCACTCACTAAGTCAAGATTTGTGCCTCGACCGGGACGT
>DATCGM010000070.1:0-19074 GCA_036508915.1 Gemmatimonadaceae bacterium | reverse complement strand
ATTCTGAGCCGCTCCATCACCCGCCCGTTGCAGGAGACCGCGAATGTCATCGCGTCGAGCAGCGCCGAGATTCTCTCGGCGACGACGGAGCAGGCGGCGGGCACCAACGAGTCGATGGCCGCGGTGACCGAAACGGTCGCCACGGTGGACGAGGTGGCGCAAACGGCAACGCAGTCCGCACAGCGCGCGCGCGCCGTCGCCGATACGGCGCAGCGAGCCGCTGAGGGCGGACGCGCCGGGCGCAAAGCCGTGGACGACGCCGTGGGCGCGATGCGTCTGGTGCAGACGCAGGTGGAGGCGATGGCGCACGGGATCGTCGCGCTCGCCGAGCAGGCGCAGGCGATCGGCGAGATCACCACCGCCGTGAGCGACATCGCCGAGCAGACCAAGCTGCTCGCGCTGAACGCCGCGGTCGAGAGCACGCGCGCCGGTGAACATGGTCGCGGCTTCGCGCTCGTCGCCGCCGAGATCAAGACGCTTGCCGGCGAGGCGAAAGAATCCACGGTGCAGGTGCGCCGCCTGCTGAGCGACATCCAGCGCTCGACGAGCGCGGCGGTGATGGCGACGGAGCAAGGAACGAAGCAGACCGCTGCCGCCGTGCGTCAGGTGAATCAGGCGGGCGAGGTCATCGCGCAGCTCGCGACAGTGGTCGAGGAAGCGGCGCAGGCCGCGGCGCAGATCGTCGCGTCGGCGGGACAGCAGGCGCTCGGCATGGATCAGATTCGCCAGGCGATCGCGAACATCCACGATGCCACGCAGCAGAACCTCACCGCCACGCGCCAGTCGGAGACTGCCGCGCAGAACCTGAACGAGCTCGGGACGCAGCTCGTCGGCATGGTCGGTGCGCGGGGAAGGGCATGAGCCGTCGCGCGGTAAGGGAAGGGCTCAGAACGACAGACGATGACTGACGACGCCCTCGCTGCTCGGCTGCTGGCGATCTTCATCGACGAGCTCGACGAGCAGGTCCAGCAGCTCAACGAGGACCTGCTCGCGCTCGAGCGAACGCCGGGCGACGAGGAGCATCTGCGCGCGGTGTTTCGCGTCATGCACACGCTCAAGGGCGCGGCGCGCGCGGCGGGACTACCGCTTGTGGAAGAGGTGTGTCACGCGCTCGAGCACGAGCTGAGCCGCGTGCGCGATGGCGGCGAGGCACTCGGCGGGGCGCAGATCGCGCTGCTGTTCGAGGCCGCCGACGCGCTTGGCGCAACGCGTGATGAGTTGCGCCTCGGAAGAGCGGCTCCCGAGGCGCCACTTTCGGCCGTGCTGCATCACGCGAGCGGCCGCGGCAGCGCCGCGCCCCTTGTTCGGCCTGTCGTTCCCGCAGCCGACCGCACAGAAGAAGCCGTCCAGGCCGCCAGCCATGTGCGCGTGAGCCTGCACCAGGTGGACGCGATCGCCGGTGCGGCGGGAGAGATCGCCGGTCTCGCCTCAGTGCTCAGCGACCGCGCCGCCGAGCTCGCGGCACTGCGCTCACGCCATCGCGCCGAGCGTCCTCGCGGCACAGCCGACGAAGGTGGCGCCGAGCTCGATCGCGAGCTCACACGACTGCTGCGTCGCGCGGGTGAAGACGCGCGCGCGCTCGCGTCCGTATCCGCGCGGTTGGGCACGTCGGCGCGACATCTTCGCCAGCGTCCCTTTTCCGAGCTCACCGAGACATTGCCGCGCGTCGCGCGCGACATCGCACGCGACGTCGGCAAGCAAGTGCGCGTCGTCGTGACCGGCGGCGACATCGAAGCCGACCGCGTCGTGCTCGAGGCGCTGCGCGAGCCTCTCCTTCATCTCGTGCGCAACGCGGTGGACCATGGCATCGAGTCGCCGGCCGCTCGCTCCGCCGCGGGAAAGCCCGCGGAAGGGGAAGTGCGCATCGAGGGCGCGCTTCGCGGCGACCGGCTTCGCGTCACCGTCGCCGACGACGGCGCCGGTCTCGATATCGGCGCGATCGGTCGAGGTCTCGAGCGGCGCGGACGAGCTGTCCCGTCCGACGCACAGGCCGTCTTGAGAACGATCTTCGACGAAGGCTTCACGACGCGCGACACGGCGACGACTCTCTCCGGCCGAGGCGTGGGATTGGGGATCGTGCGTGCCGCCGCCGAGCGTATGGGCGGTACCGTCGATGTGACATCGCAGCGGGGACTCGGCACCGCAATCATCGTCGACGTGCCACTCAGCATCGCCACGATGCGCGTCGTGCTGGTGCAGGTCGGAGACGTCATCCTCGGCGTGCCGAGCGCATTCGTCGTGCGCGTCGCACGCGCCGATCCCCGGAAGTTGGGACGAATAGACGGCCGCGCGATGCTCGTCGCGGGTGGAACGCCCACGCCGGTCACCACCCTTGCCGCGCTGCTCGGTCCACCGTTCGCCGAGTCGCCTTCGCCTGCAATGCTACAGCTTGTCGTGCTCGAAAGCGGCGGCCGGCGCATGGCGGTCGTCGTCGATGATCTGCACGACGAGCGCGAGCTCGTCCTGCGGCCACTCGAGTATGCTGGGCGCGCCGCGACGAACGCAACGGTCGGAACGGCGCTGCTCAGCTCCGGTGAAGTCGCGCTCGTGCTGAGCGTGCCCGCGCTGCTCGCGCACGACGCGAGTGATGGCGCGCTCACATCCGGTTTCCTGGCCGCGGATGACGATGCGCCGCGCGCGCTGGCGCGAATCCTCGTCGTGGACGATTCGATCACCTCGCGCACCCTCGAGCAGAGCGTGCTCGCCGCGGCGGGATACGACGTCGTCACCGCCGTCGATGGCGCGGAGGGTTGGCGAACGATCGAGCGGCAGGAGATCGCGCTCGTCGTGAGCGACATCGAGATGCCGCACCTGGACGGCATCGGCCTCTGCGAGCGCATTCGCGCCAACCCGCGCACCGCTGCGCTGCCGGTCATTCTCGTCACGTCGCTCGACGAGCCGGCGCAGCGGGAGCGCGGGCTCGAGGCCGGGGCCGACGCCTATATCACCAAGTCGAGCTTCGATCAGGACACGCTGCTCGACACGGTGCGCATGCTCATCGGCCGCGATCCGGGCACCGCCGTCACACCGTAGGGCCAGGTAGATTTCCAGGGTCGTTCTGCGCATCGCTGACTTCAGTGCGTTCTCTCGACTCTGCTGCGGCGATGTCTATCCGATCTTCCCGAATCTCCAGGCGCAACCTGGCAAAGAAGCTCATATAGACGTTGGCCAGCCATACCAGCGAGAAACCTGCGACGAGATAGCCTCGCCAGTCATCGAACAGCAGCTTGTAACGGGTGATGAACAGGAAGAAGGCGGTGACGTAGTGACTGAAGCAATACTCGCACGTGAACAGGTAGAAGAATTTGCGCGAGTAGAGGCGCTGGCACGATTTGCTTTTCGCGGCGCACCAGTCGCGAGGCTCGCGAAAGACTTCTTCGTGCGTCACGGTCCACGCGATGGACGCAATCGGAATCGGGAGAACAAACAGCAACGCCAGCTGACGGTCCAACATCATACAGTCACCGCGTCGTTCCACTGCGACGTGCGCGCCGCGTCAACGAGATGTGGGGTCTGGATCGAGGTGCCGTCAGAGATCATGAATCACTCTTGGAGGAAAGGCGGCCCGCAACGCGTTCAGCACAGCGAGAACGTCGATGACTTCCTGGGTGATGGCGCCGCTCACCGGACTGAGATGACCGGTGGCTGCGAAGACCATGCCGATGACGCTCAGCGCCATGCCACCCACCGCGCTCTGGAGTGCGATGATCCGCATCCGGCGGCTGATGTGCATGAACTCGTCCACTTTCTCGAGTGAGTTATCCATCACCACGACGCCTGCCGCTTCCGCGGTCACGTCGCTGTTCTGTCCGATCGCCATGCCGACCGTGGAGGCCATCATGGCCGGGGCGTCATTGATGCCATCCCCCACAAACAGTGTCTTCGCGGCGGCGGTCTCCTTGCGGACGATGGCAAGTTTTTCTTCAGGACTCTTCTGGGCGTGGATTTCGGTGATGCCCACCTGCTCGGC
This sequence comes from Gemmatimonadaceae bacterium, assembly GCA_036508915.1. Classification (GTDB taxonomy): domain Bacteria; phylum Gemmatimonadota; class Gemmatimonadetes; order Gemmatimonadales; family Gemmatimonadaceae; genus AG11. The sequence goes on along the minus strand of DATCGM010000070.1, from coordinate 15,104 downwards.
GAGGTAGCGCACCTCCGACTCGCGATCTCCCGAGACGATCATCACGCGCGCGAAGTCATGCTTCGGACCCAAGTGGCTCACGAAGGAGCGGCTCTCCGCGCGCGGCGCATCACGAAAGCGCAAGGTCGCCGCGTAGCGCTGGTCAATCGCCACCATGCACTCGAGTCCACCGGCAACCGGGGGAAGCTGATCGGCGCCGGCGAGCTGTTGCGCCGCGAGTTTGCCGCGGCTCGTGATCTGCAATTGATGGCCGGAAACGGTTCCGCGCAGCCCCAGGCCGGGCTGTTCGCTCACCTTCGTGGCCTCCGGAAGCTGGAGCGCATCCTCCTTCGCCGCCGCAAGAATGGCGCGCGCCAGCGGATGTTTCGAGTAGCGCTCCAGACTCGCCACGAGGGTCAGCACTTCCTTTTGGGCGAAGCCCGGGGCAATGAGTTGCTCGGTCAGCTTCGGCGCGCCATAAGTCAGCGTCCCGGTCTTGTCGAAAATCGCGGTTCGACACTCGGCGATCTGCTCGAGCACGACGGGGCTCTTGACGATGATCGCCCGGCGGGCACAGAGGGAAATCGAGCCGATGATGGCGATTGGGATAGCGAGAAGCAAAGGGCAAGGCGTGGCGATGACCAACACTGCAAGGAAACGAATCGATTCACCACTGATCACCCAGGCTAAAAGGGCGACCGTCAGTGCCACCGGAGTATAAATCGCGCCCAGGCGATCCCCGAGACGCTGCAACTGCGGTCGCTTGGATTCGGACTCGCGCATGACCTCCATGATCTTTGCGTAGCGCGAATCGGCGGCGGCCTTGGTCGCGCGGATGGTCAGCGCCGATTCTCCGTTGATCGCGCCCGAGATCACCGTTGAGCCGGAGGTCTTGGGAATCTGGAACGGCTCGCCTGTGAGGTAGGATTCATCCATCACGCCATGTCCCTCGATCACCACGCCGTCCACCGGGCAGATGTCATGCGGATAAATCACGAGCGTGTCGTCCACGACAACCTCCTGCAGCGCCACATCCACGATTTCAGATTCCTGTTTCCTGTGGGCGATCGAAGGCATCCGTTTGGCCAGCGCGGCTAGCACCGAGGAGGCGCTGAGCAACGCGTAACTCTCCAATGCTTCACCTCCGGAGAGCATCAAGACGATAATCGAGCCAGCCAGGTATTCGCCCAACAGGATGGAAGTAATGATGGAAATACCGCCCAGCAGATCGGAACCAAACTCCCGCTTCAGGAGCTTCCGAAGCAGGTCATAGAGAAGCGGCAGGCCGCCGACAACGAGCGTGGCCAGCAAGGGAATCTGGTAAGTGCCCGGAGGAGTGTGGAAGCCGAAGCGCAGCACCAGACTCAAAAGGATGGCCACGATGGAAAGCGCCGCGATGACCGTGGTCTTGCGCTGCCAGAGACCGGTCAGCGAATACCAGGACAGGCCGGTCGGTAGCTCTTGACCCAGCTTTGGCTCCGCCTCCCTCTCCGAGCCTCCGGCGGGTGGATGTTCCAGGGTGGTCTTCACAGGGTGCGGTTTCGGCGGGAGTGGGTTGCTTTTCATGTTTCGCCAGTCAATCTACAGTCTTACCTTCCGCAGCCGCAGGGCGTTGCTGATGACCGAGACGGAACTCAGGCTCATCGCGGCGCCGGCAATGATCGGGCTGCGCAGCAACCCGAAGAACGGGTAACGCCCCCCCCGCCGGAATATCCACCTCAGCTTCACTGAGGGCGGGCGCATCGTTGATGCCGTCGCCGGCCATCGCAACATGTTTACCTTCCGCGCGCAATGATCGTCGCACAGGAACGGAAAACCGAGCGGGCAATCATCAGTTCTTCATCCGTGCGAATGACGCGAACCATGACCCGGCTGGCGTCCGTGGAAATCACCCCCGCAGTCTTCGCATTGCGCGACTCATTCAGTTCAATGCCGAGGAAACTCAGCCCCTTGCAAATGCGCGCGCGGACGAGCGGCGCATTTTCGCCGATGCCTCCTGCAAAGACGAGCGTGTCCAATCCACCGAGCGCCGCAGCGAAGGAGCCGATCCACTTTTTTGCCTGATAACAAAACAGCGTCACGGCTTCCGCCGCCCGCACGTCACCCGCTTCCTGCGCGAGCAAGTCCCGCATGTCGGAACTGATCTCCGAAACGCCGAGCAGCCCGGACTCGTGGTTCACCATCTGCCGGAATTGCGCCGCGGTCATGCGCTTGGTGCGCGCCAGGTAGTACACTAGGCCGGGATCCAGGTCTCCCGAGCGCGTACTCATCACCAATCCTGCCGTGGGCGTGAGGCCCATGCTGGTATCGATACTTTTGCCGTGACGAACGGCGGCCAGGCTGGCGCCATTGCCGAGATGCGCGAGGATCACACGGCCCTTCGTGGCCGCGGGATCGAGGCGGCCGAGTTCCTCCATCAAATAGGCGTAGGACAGACCGTGGAAGCCGTAGCGCTCGACGCCCTTTTCCGCATAGCGCCGAGGGATCGGCAGTAACTTGGCGACCCGCGGCATGGTGCGGTGAAACGCGGTGTCAAAGCACGCCACTTGGGGCAGTTTTGGATGCCGCCGCCTGAACGCCTCGATCAGTGCGATCTCGCGCGGCAGGTGATCGGGGGCATACGGCGTGATGCGGTGCAGTTCCGCGAGCAGCTTCGGCGTGACCCGCTCCGGTTCGGAATGCTTCATGCCGTGCACCACGCGATGTCCCGCCGCTTTCACCGACGCGAAGACTGGCTGCGCCTCCAGCCAGTCCAGCAGAAAACCCACCGCCGTTCGGTGGTCGGCTGCGGCAAGGCGGCGGGAGACCTGCGGTGTTCCAGCCGGATCGTTGACGATCAAATTCGTGCCGCTCAAACCGATGCGATCGATCTTCCCATCGAGCCGCCGCCGCGGCGTGTCGCCTGCCTCATACACCGCGAATCGGATGCTCGACGAGCCGCCGTTGATCGTCAGGACGCAGGGCAACGCAGATTTCATGGGTCCACTCCCGCGATAAAACCACCCGGAGGTGGCTCCTGTTGGGAATTGGTCTTCACACTTTCACCATAAAGGGCTCAAGGACAATTGGCGACCTCACAATGGGGTGTTCAAGCCAACGTTACTCCAATCAACCGTTCTCCCTGCCCTCGCTTATATCATGCCGGTGCACTACGCCGCCCAACTCTCCCGATCTCCGGTTCCGGTCGGATTACGGCCGCCTCCGCCGGAGATCGACACACCCAGCGCGTTGACTTTCACCCATCCCGAGCGGGCGCTCAATCGGGCAGCACCCGCTCGCCGCACGCCGCGCTGTACGCCACGCTGGACCTCATTCTGCATCTGGATCTGCCTGCGCCCGCCAGCTCCGCTAGCGGGCGCACCCCCAACTCAAACCGACCACTGGAGCAGACCACGAGTGCGGTTTATCAGCCTCAGGCGACGCGAGTACATCACCAAGTCGAGCTTCGATCCAATGTGTCGTCCTGAGAGAGCTCAGGACAACAGCAGATGATTCGCGTCCTCGTCGCCGAAGATTCGGCCACCGCGCGCACATTGCTCGTGTCGCTCCTCTCCGCCGAACCGGACATTCGCGTCGTCGGCGAGGCGACGACCGGACGCGAGGCGGTGGAGATGGCCGAGCGGCTGACACCCGACCTGATCACGATGGACGTTCACATGCCGGTGATGGACGGGCTCGAGGCAACCAAGCAGATCATGGTGCGCTCACCTCGGCCGATCATCATCGTCTCCAGCACGGTGCGTAGCGGCGAAGTGGAGCTCTCACTCGAAGCGACGCGAGCCGGTGCGCTGATGGTGCTGCCCAAGCCTGAAGGTCCGAATTCGGCGGGGTTTGCCGCGGATCGGCTACATCTCGTCAACATGGTGCGGGCCATGTCCCGGGTGAAGGTCGTGCGACATCACGGAAGTGTCGCGGCCGGCCCGGGCAGTACGCCGGTCTCGCGTCCCGCCTACATTGCGCCGCCGCGTGCGCAGGCACGCATGGGGAACACGCCGATTCGTCTGGTTGCGATCGGCGCCTCGACGGGCGGCCCCGCGGCAATTCGCACGATTCTCGCCGAGCTGCCCCACAATTTCCCCGCGCCCATTCTTGTCGTGCAGCACATCGCACGCGGCTTCACTGCCGGCCTCGCGCACTGGCTCGCGGGCGACACGCCCCTTCGTGTGAAGCTGGCCGAGCTCGGCGAGCGAGCGGAGCCCGGCACCGTCTACATCGCACCGGACGATCGGCATCTCGGTTGTCAGCTCGATCCCGCCGGCGAGATGCGCCTCGTGCTCGACAACGGCGCGCCAGTGGGTGCCTTTCGTCCGTCCGCGTCGTATCTCTTTCAATCCACCGCGGAGTCGCTCGGCGCAGGTGTGCTCGCCGTGATCCTCACCGGCATGGGCGACGACGGAGTGGCCGGCCTTCGCGCCGTGAAGGCACGTGGCGGACGCGTGCTCGCGCAGGACGAGGCGTCGTCGGTGATCTACGGCATGCCGCGCGAGGCCGCGCGCGCCGGCGTGGTGGACGCGATGCTCGGTGTGAATGCCATGGCCCGCAGACTCGTGGAGCTCATCGCATGACGAGAAGCGACCCCTCCCCAGCCGTGGCCGCGCCGAGCGAGCGCGCAACGCGAATTCTTCTGGTGGAAGACAGCGCGACGCAGGCTGCCGCACTCGCCGTGCTGCTCGAGCGCGAAGGCTTCGAGACCCTCGTCGCCCGGCGCGCCGAACGTGCGCTCGAGACGATGCGGACGACATCGGTCGATCTCGTGTTGAGCGACGTGCTCATGCCGGGGATGGACGGCTATGAGCTGTGCCGCCGCATCAAGCAGGTGCCGGAGTGGGCGGAGATTCCCGTCGTCCTGCTCACCAGTCTCACCGATCCGCTCGCGATCGTGCGAGGTCTCGAGTCGGGCGCGGATCACTACGTCGCGAAACCGTACGATCCCGCTGGGCTGTTGTCGCGCGTGCGGCTCGTTCTCGAGCGTGCGCACGCTCCGAAGCTCGTCCACCCGCAGCCATTCACCGTCGATCTGCTCGGCACGCCGTTCACCATTACGGCGACGAAGGAGCAGATCCTCGAGCTCCTCGTGTCGAGCTACTCCGATCTCGTGCGCACGAGCGAGGCTGTACGCGACGCCGAACGCCGCGCGCGGTTCCTCGCGGAGGCGATGGAGCTGCTCTCGTCCTCGCTCGACGTGCACCGCGTGCTGCGCGATCTCGCTCGTCTCATCGTGCCGCGCTTCGCCGACATCTGCGCCGTCGATCTGCTCGGATCCGGCGGGCTGCCGGAGCGTGTCGAGATCGTGCACGGATTTGCAGGCGTCCCGGGACTTCCGGAAGGCGCGATCCGAGTCGTCGATCCCGCGATCTCCTCCATCGTGCGGCGCGCGGTTGCGGAGAGCGCCCTGCAACTCGTCGCGCATGCCGACGATGAAGCGCTGCGCGACGTGGCGCGTGATCCCGCCCTGCTCGAGCAGCTTCGGCGAAGCGGACCGTACTCGCTGCTCGTCGTCCCACTCATCGCGCGCCAGCGCGTGCTTGGCTTTCTCCAGTTCCTCAGCGCGGACGTCGCTCGCGCGTCGGCGCCCGAGTCGCTGCTGCTCGCGGAAGATCTCGCGCGGCGCGCCTCGGTCGCGGTGGACAACGCGCTGCTCTACGGCGAGGCGCAGCGTGCCACCCGTGCGCGCGACGACGTCCTCGCCATCGTATCACACGATCTGCGGAACCCGCTCAACACGATTCACATGAGCACGGCATTTCTGCTCGACGTGCTCGCGGAGCCCGGCGCCGTTGCGCCACTCATTCCACAGTTGCAGCTTATTCGGCGCGCGACCGCGCGAGCCAATGCGCTCATTCAGGATCTGCTCGACGTCTCTCGCATCGAGTCGGGGACGCTCGCGGTGGACCCCTCCCTCACCAGCGCCGCCGGCCTGCTCAACGACGCCGTGCTCGAGCTCGAGCCGCTCGTCACGGACAAGGGGCTACGCTTCGAGCACGAGTGGATCGGTGACGATGCCGAAGTCCCCGCCGACCGGGGGCGCATCGCGCAGGTCTTCTCGAATCTCGTGGGCAACGCGGTCAAGTTCACGCCGAACGGAGGCGTGGTGCGCGTGACGGGCCGGCGTCTCGAGTCCAGGGTCGAGTACGTAGTGTCTGACACGGGCGCTGGCATCGCCCCCGACCATGTACCCCACCTGTTCGATCGCTTCTGGATGGCCACCAAGGCATCCCGCGGCGGGGCGGGGCTCGGTCTGTTCATCGTGAAGGGAATCATCGAGAGCCACGGCGGTTCGGTGCACGTGGAGAGCGTCCCCGGCGCCGGAACAACCTTCCGCTTCACCATACCAGGCGCCTCGAGCGCACCGTGGCGTCCGGAAGAGCCCACTCCACGCGCCGCAAATGCGCGACACGCGTAGTGCAGTGGCCATCCTTGCGCGTTCACGCGCGACGGTCTAGCCTCTCGCTGGAGCGCGAACAACTTTGCACAGATGGCGACGATGCGACAACACTCTGCGACGACGACAATCGGCGACTTGGGTTTTTTGTGTTGCGTGCAAAAGGACGTAAGGCCGTGATCTCCATCAACGCGACTGAGGCGATATCAACCGATGCGCCGAGCGCGCGGGAATTGACGCGCCGTCTCGTCGCTCGCGCCGCTGCGCATGGCGATGCGCCAGACGGCGCCGCGCTTGCCGTTCACGCGGCGAGCGAGCGTGCATGTCGCCAGCTCTCTCGAAGCCTGGGCCAAAGTGGATTCCACGCGCTCCTCACTCGCGCGCTTGCGAATGCAGCGGCCGAGCATCCGCTCCTGAAGGAGATCTGCATCGGCCGCCAATCGGAGCCGTTCCTCAGCGGCGTGACGGGTATCGTCGAGACGCATGGTGCTCCCGCGGTCGCCGCAGGACTCGAAGCCTTGCTCGAGACGATGTTTGGGCTGCTCGGCCGACTGATCGGGGACGACATGGTGCCGCGACTCGTGGAGCGAACCGCGCCTGTCGGAACGCTGGATGACGAGGACGTGAAATGACGGAACAGAAGTCTCGAACGAGGGAGAGCATCGTGGCACCGGCCAGCAAGATAAAGAGCGTGGCGACGGGCGTGCCCGGCTTCGATGCCATCCTCGGCGGCGGGTTGCCTGAGTTCTCGTTCAACCTGATCGCCGGCAGCCCCGGAAGCGGGAAGACGACGCTGGCGCAGCAAATCATTTTCGCGAACGCCACGGCCGAGCGCCCCGCGCTCTATTTCACGGTACTGGGCGAACCAACGCTCAAGATGCTCCGCTACCAGCGAGAGTTCAGCTTCTTCGATCCCACGCTGGTGGGTTCAGCCATCCAATATCTCAACCTGAGTGAGGAGGCCCTCGAACACGATATGAAAGCCGTCCTGGAGCGTGTGGTGACGGAAGTCGAGCGCGCCAAGCCGGGAATTGTCGTCGTCGATTCATTCCGAACGTTGCACGGGCCGACTCCGGAGGCCGGTCCCGCCGGGGCGATGACGCTCGATTACTTCATCCAGCGGCTCGCACTCCATCTGAGCTCGTGGGAGGTGACATCCTTCCTCATCGGGGAGTACGGCGAACAGGAGCAGCGCAATTCGGTGTTCACCGTGGCCGATGGGGTGTTCTGGCTCTCCCAGGTCATCGACCGCAACTCGGTCGTGAGAAAGCTCCAGGCGATAAAGGTTCGCGGCCGGGCGCCGATGCCGGGGTTGCACACGTTCCGCATCACGGACGGTGGGATCCAGATCTTCCCGCGCATTCCGGAGCAGCAGTCGGAGCGTCGGCCTCAGTCGGCACGCCGCTTGACGACGGGAGTGCCAGGGCTCGACGAGGTGATGGGTGGTGGCATCCCGGTCGGCGATGCGGTGATGCTCGCCGGTCCCGCGGGCAGCGGCAAGACGACGTTCGCAACGCAGTTCGTCGCCGAAGGACTCCGCCAGAGCGAGGCCGTGGTCATCGTCGCCTTCGAGGAGTATCCGGAGGAATACCTGGCACGCGCCAAAGCCCGGAATCAGGACATGGAGGCGTCGATCGAGGCGGGCAAGCTCAAGCTCATGTACCTGCGCCCGCTCGACATCTCGGTGGACGAAACGCTCGCGGAGATTCTGGATGCGGTGCAGCAGATCGACGCAACGCGGGTGGTGATCGATTCGCTCTCCGGCTTCGAGGCCGCCCTCGCGCCGGCGTTCCGCGGGGATTTCCGGGAATCCCTCTATCGGCTCGTCGGGGCGCTCACCGCCACGGGCGTCACCATCTTCATGACTGCGGAGATCGTCGGAGGGTACCCCGACGCGCGCTTCGCGAAGGAAAAACTCTTTTTCGTTACCGATGACATCATCGTCCAGCACTTCGTCGAACTCGATGGTGTATTGCGAACGGTGCTGGCGATTCACAAAATGCGCGGAAGCGAGCACAGTCACGACTTCCGGACCTATGAGATCACCGCGAAAGGCGCGGTAGTGGGTGGCCCGCTGAGGAACTATCATGGCATCATTACGGGAGTCCCCGACCTGCAACTTCGGCTGACTCGCCCCGCCTATGACGGCCTGACGGACCGGGAAGCGTCCGTGCTCGACACGCTCGTTCGGCTCGGCGGTGCATCGCGCGATCTCCTCGCCGTGCGCATCGGAGGGCCTCCATCGGAGTTGACGCAGACGCTCGCGCGGCTCGAGGCACTCGGCTACGCTGCGTTAACGGACGATGGTGAAGGCACGTATCGAGCTGTGGCGCAGCGCGGGCGGGTAGTCCATGAAATACAGAACAGGTGGAGCGACTGAACGTGGTGGTTGATGCGGAGTACTCCGCCGGGGGCTCGTTCGAGCGATACATCGAGCACGTCCCGGCGGCGTTCGCGCTCACCCTTGGGCGTCAGCACACGCTCGTCTATGCGAACGCCGCGTTCCGCAGCCTTGTCACGCCGGACGGTGAACCATCGCTCGGCAGTCCCATCGCCGGCGCATTCGCAAGGCTGGACACAGCCGGCCTGACCGCCCTGCTCGATCGAGCATTCCGAACCGGAATCGTGTCGCGGAATCGCCGCATCGCATCCGCGGATGAGAGCGTGCCACCGTTGAGCTGCACCGTCTGGCCGGACGTGAACAGGAACGGCGAATCGGAGCACCTCGTCATCGAACTGCGCCCCGCGACACAACGGGAGCTCACGCTCGGCCTTCAGCGGGAGATGGCGGAGCGGCTGCTCCTGAACGCCGTGCGCCAGCAGGACGCCGCGGACGTCGCTGAGGTGTCACGGCGGGGTGCCGCCTTCCTCGCCTCCGAAAGCCGCCGGCTCGTCGAATCACTCGATGAGCGCGCGACGCTGGTTGCCATGGAGCGAATGTCGCTCCCCTACCTTGGCGCCTGGTGCATCGTGGATACGCTCGATGACGACGACACGATGCACCGCCTGGCGATCATCCATCCCGACTCGGCGAAGCAGACAATCCTCGAGGAGTTGGAAGGTCGCTGGATACCCGACCTCGACGACGAATTCGGCTTGCCCGCAGCGTTGCGGAGCGCGACGCCAACGGTGATCGCCGACAAAGTCGATGCAGTGCTCGCCAACGCCGCGCATGATCCGAAAATCGCTGGGGCCTTGCGAGCGCTCGGTGTCGGCCCCCTCCTCACCGTGCCCCTCGTCGTCCGCGAACGGCTGATTGGCGCCGTCACATTCGTGGGCGAGCGACACGACCGGCCCTTCACTCCGAATGACCTGGAGATGGCCAAAGACCTCGCGAGCCGCAGCGCGATGGCGCTCGACCGCGCGCGCCTGTATGGCGAGGCCATCGCGCTCAAGATTCGAGCCGAGTCTGCGAGCGAGGCGAAGAGCGCGTTTCTGGGCATGATGAGCCACGAGTTGCGCACGCCGCTCAACGCCATCGGTGGTTATGTGGATCTCATGGACATGGAGATTCATGGGCCCGTTACGGAGGCGCAGCACGTTGACCTCGCCCGCATCCGAAGCAATCAGCGGTATCTGATGGGTCTCATCACCGATTTGCTGAACCTCACGAAAGTCAGCAGTGGACAGCTGGTCTACAACATTGACGATATCGTCCCGCGCGAGCTACTCGCAACCAGCACGGCGCTGGTGGAGCCGCTGATTGCACAAAAGCTGCTGATCTATGATGGCATCGCGTGCGACGCCAAAATCGTGGCCCGCGGTGATCCGGAAAAGGTGACCCAGATCCTCGTGAACCTCCTCTCCAACGCCATCAAGTTCACTCCGCCCGGCGGCCGACTTGCCATCGATTGTGAGGCGACTCAGGACGCGGTCCTGATACGCGTCTCGGACACCGGCATCGGCATACCGCCGGAGAAGCTCAAGGTCATCTTCGAGCCGTTCGTTCAGGTCAAGGGTAGTTCGCTGGGACCGGAATCCGGCATTGGACTCGGATTGGCGATCAGCCGCGGTCTCGCTCAGGCCATGCATGGCGATCTCAGCGTGGAGAGCACGCTGGGCGCGGGGGCTCGCTTCACGCTCACGCTTCCGCGTGCGTCGCTCGCGCTTCGCTCGGCCGCTCCCACTGATACCTTGTAGAGGGCTCCGATCGGCAGTCCTCGCCGCGAACCGGGCAGAATTCTTGACATGGTCCGAGCCGCGGGCGACTTTCAGCCTCCAGCCCTCCCGGCTCGACTTTCCGCAGCAGCCTCCCAGCCTCACGCGTCGCCCCTCGTCCGTTTATGGCCGCACCGGTTGCCTCCAGCGAACGTCTTGGTGATCTCCTCGTCCGCGAGGGGCTCATCACGCGCGAGCAGTTGGAGAAGGCGCTGCAGGAGCAGCGCCAGAGCGGCACCCGCGTCGGCTACAACCTGGTCAAGCTCGGCTTCATCCAGGAGACCGAACTCACCAAGATGCTCGCTCGGCAGTACAAGATGCCGGCGGTGGACCTCTCCAAGTTCGAGGTGGACCCGCGCATCGCGAAGCTGATCCCCGGCGATCTCGCGATCAAGCATCTCGTCCTCCCCCTCAAGCGCGACGGACGTACGCTCACCGTCGCGATGGCGGATCCGACGAACCTGGGCGTCCTCGACGACCTCAAGTTCATCACGCGCTACGACATCTTCCCCGTGATCGGGGGAGAGTTCACGCTGAAGAGCGCGATCGAGAAGCTGTACGAGAACGCGGTGGACACGCAGGTCGCCGACCTCATGTCGGTCATCGACGACCTGGACGACGACATCGAAGTTGTCGAGCAAAAGGAAGAGGACGTCACCGCCGCGGCGCTCACGGCACAGATGGAGGACGCGCCGGTCGTGAAGCTCATCAACGCGATCCTCACGGACGCGGTGAGGCGCGGCGCGTCGGACATTCACTTCGAGTGCTTCGAGCACGACATCCGCGTGCGCTACCGCATCGATGGCGCGCTCATGGAAGTGATGAAGCCCCCCATGAAGCTCAAGGCGGCGCTCATCTCGCGCTTCAAGATCATGGCGCAACTCAACATCGCCGAGCGACGCGTGCCGCAGGACGGCCGCATCAAGCTGAAGATGGGCAAGAAGGTCATCGACTTTCGCGTGTCCACGCTGCCCACGCTCTTCGGCGAGAAGATCGTGCTTCGAATTCTCGATCAGGGGAACCTCACCCTCGATCTCGAGAAGTTCGGCATCGAGCCCAAGGCCGAGAAGGATCTCATGGAGGCGGTGTCGAACCCGTACGGCATGGTGCTCGTCACCGGCCCGACGGGCTCCGGCAAGACGACGACGCTGTACTCCGCGCTCTCCAAGGTCAACAACATCGACGTCAACATCATGACGGCCGAGGATCCCGTGGAGTACAACCTCTACGGCGTGAATCAGGTGCTGGTGCGGACGGAAATCGGGATGACCTTCGCCGCGGCGCTGAAGGCGTTCCTGCGGCAGGACCCGAACATCATCATGGTCGGCGAGATCCGTGATCTCGAGACGGGCGGTATCGCCATCAAGGCGGCGCTCACCGGCCACATGGTGCTCTCTACGCTGCACACGAACTCCGCGCCGGAGACGGTGACCAGGCTCATGGACATGGGGCTCGAGCCGTTCAATGTGGCGTCGGCGCTCAATCTCGTGCTCGCTCAGCGACTGCTCCGCCGCATCTGCTCGAACTGCAAGGAGAAGTACACGCCCAGCGACCTCGACTTCGACGTCGCCAAGGTGAAGCACGACATGACGCTGCGCGATCTCCGTTTCACGCCGGACACGATCGAGAACGCCAAGGCGCGCGCCACGAAGGAAGCGGCGCCCTATCTGGCGAACATCACGCTCGACACGCGCGTCATGGACCTGCCGTTCTTCCGCGGCAAGGGCTGCGACACGTGTGCTGGAAGCGGGATGAAGGGGCGGCAGGGCGTGTACGAGGTCATGCCGATGAGCCCCAACCTGCGCAAGCTGATTCTTCAGAACGTCGGCGCTGCGGAGATCAAGGATGCCGCCGTCGATGAGGGAATGCTGACCCTGCGCATGGACGGATGGATGAAGGTCATGAAGGGCATCACCACGCTCGATCAGGTCGTCCGGGAGACGTCGGCCTGATCGCGTAGACCTGTTCCGACTCGCGCGCTCGATCGTCTGCAGTAGCAGCGCGACGGCGCTCTCTCTTGCGTTTTGCCTCGCGCATCAATCGAAGGACCCGCGCCAGGTTTCCCGTTGCCAAGACCATGACCGCACCTGCCGCACCTGCCGCACCAGGCGTCAACCTCCGCGTCCTCCTCGAGGAGATGATCGAGCGGGACGCGTCCGATCTTCACGTCACCGCCGGCGAGCGTCCCAAGCTGCGCATCGACGGTGAGATCACGAACTCGAAGGTCGAATTCGTGATGACGCCCAAGGACACGCTCCAGCTCGCGTACTCGGTGCTCACCGAGAATCAGAAGAAGCGCTTCGAGATGGAGGACGAGCTCGACTTCTCGTTCGGTATCCAGAACCTCGCGCGCTTCCGCGGCAACTGCTTCAAGCAGCGCGGTTGCGTGTCGATGGTCATCCGGCAGATCCCGTTCAACATCAAGACCTTCGACGACCTCAAGCTGCCGGACGTCATCCGGAAGATGGCCGAGCGTCCCCGCGGCCTGGTGCTCGTCACCGGACCGACCGGATCGGGCAAGAGCACGACCCTCGCCGCGATGATCGACAAGATCAACAAGGAGCGAAAGGGTCACATCATCACCGTCGAAGATCCGATCGAGTTCATCCACCGCCACCAGGGTTGCATCGTCAACCAGCGCGAGGTCGGGACGGACACGAAGAGCTTCCAGGCGAGCCTCAAGTACGCGCTGCGTCAGGACCCCGACGTCATCCTCATCGGTGAGATGCGCGACCTGGAGACGATCCAGGCGGCGCTCACGATCTCGGAGACTGGACACCTCGCGTTCGCCACGCTGCACACCAATAGCGCGGCCGAGGCGATCAACCGCATCATCGATGTCTTTCCGAGTCACCAGCAGAGCCAGGTGCGTGCGCAGCTCGCCTTCGTCCTCGAGGGGATCGTGACGCAGGTCCTGCTGCCCAAGGCGAAGGGTCGTGGGCGCGCGATGGCGGCGGAAATTCTCGTCGTGACCCCCGCCGTGCGCGCGCTCATTCGCGACGACAAGATCCATCAGATCTACAGCACGATGCAGTCGGGAAAGAAGTTCGGGATGCAGACGATGAACGACGCGCTGTACGGATTGTACATGAACCGCGAAGTCGCACTCGACGATTGTCTGCATGCGTCGCATGATCCAACGGAGTTTCTCCGCATGATCGGCCAGTCACCAGAAGACGAGGCGAAGAAGCCCGGTGCTCCCGGCGGTGCGATGGCCGGCAAGCGCTGATGGTCATCCTGAGCTCTTCGCTTCGCTCGAGGGTGGACTCCGCGCAGAATCTGCACGTTTGTCATTCTGAGGTTCCCTAATGCCGTCATTCACGTATACCGCACGCGCGCTCAACGGCGATCTCCGTACCGCCACGATCGAGGCACCCAACCGCGATGACGTCGTTGCCCAGCTCAAGCGGCAGCGGCTCAACGTCGTCAAGATCGACGAAACGTCCGTCGCGAAGAAGAAGAAGAAGGGCGGCAAGATCAAGATGCGTGACATCGTCATCTTCACGCGTCAGTTCTCGACCATGATCAACGCCGGCCTGCCGCTCGTGCAGGCGCTCGACATTCTCGCGAAGCAGAGTGAGAACCCCGCGCTCAAGGACGTGACCAACGCCGTCGTGTTCGACGTCGAGAGCGGTCACACGGTGGCCGATGCCCTGGGCAAGCATCCTCAGGCGTTCACCGAACTGTATGTGAACATGGTCGCCGCAGGCGAAGCCGGTGGTATTCTGGACACCATCCTCATGCGACTGGCGACGTTCATGGAAAAGAACGACGCCCTCGTGCGGAAGGTGAAGGGCGCCATGATCTATCCGGGCGTCATTTCGAGCGTGGCCGTGATCGCGATTGCCGTGCTGCTCATCTTCGTCATCCCCGTGTTCGAGAAGATGTTCGCGAGCGTGGGGTTACCGCTGCCACTCCCCACGCGCGTCGTCATCCAGATGTCGAAGTTCCTCGTCGGATACTGGTGGCTGTGCGGCGCGATCGGCTTCGGGCTGGTGTACTCGCTGAAGAAGTACAATGCGACGAGCAATGGCAAGCTCGTCATCGACAAGCTGATGCTGAAGATGCCGGTGCTGGGCGACGTGCTGAGAAAGTCGGCCGTGTCGCGGTTCACGCGCACGCTCGGCACGCTGATCGGCTCTGGCGTGTCGATTCTCGATGGATTGGAGATCACGGCGAAGACGGCGGGCAATCGTGTGATCTCGGATGCGATCATGGAGTCGCGCACGTCGATCGCGGGCGGAGAGACGATCGCGGCGCCGTTACAGAAGTCGAAGGTGTTTCCGCCGATGGTCATCAGTATGATCGCGGTTGGTGAGCAGACGGGCGGACTGGACGAGATGCTGTCGAAGATCGCCGACTTCTATGATGAAGAGGTGGATGCGGCGGTGTCGAATTTGTTGGCGTTGATGGAGCCGGTGATGATCGTGTTTCTCGGCGTGGTGGTGGGTGGAATGGTGGTCGCCATGTATCTGCCGATCTTTGATATGATTAACGCGGTGCAGTAAAAGACACGCGCGAATCCTACGTTGAGTCACCATGCCTGAGCGGTAGACGGACAGGAGAAAGGCCCCGGGTCAACACG
>DATCGM010000069.1:0-10267 GCA_036508915.1 Gemmatimonadaceae bacterium | reverse complement strand
CCGAAGCCCGTGCCCGAGTCGCGCTGGTTCGAGTCCAAGAGCCTCGCTGCCCGGTTGTTCATCATGATCGCTGGCGTGACGATGAACATCCTGCTCGCGTTCACCGTGCTGACGACTCTCGGCATGAAGTACGGCGAGGTTGTTATCGGCACCCGTGTGGTCGGTGCCGTGCATGTGCCGGCGAACGCGCCGTTGCTCGCGGCCCTTCAGCCTGGCGACACGATTGTCGCCGTGAATGGAGCATCCGTCCGCAACTGGAATGAGGTGCGGGATCGGATCGATGCGACGCTGGCAGGCACGCTGACCATCACGACGAACCGTGGCGCGGTGAGCGTTCCCGTTGGTGGCAAGAATCAGCCGCCTGCGTCCGGCGTCGGCGCCGCGATCGACTTCTTCATACCGGCAGTACTGGGCGACGTGCTGCCGGGGAGCGCCGCCGTGCGCGGAGGCCTGCGCGCGGGCGATTCCATCGTGACGATCGATCACCTGCCTGTGCAGAGCTGGTCACAGCTCCAGGAGCGCGTCACCCCGTCGGCCGGCAAGGACCTGCCGTTCGAGATCCGCCGCGGCGGACGTCAGCTCGCCTTTACCGTAAAGCCCGAGGCGACGCCACAGAAGGATCCCGTGACGAAAGTCATGGGCTCGGTGGGAAAGATCGGCGCGATCCCGGCGGACTTCACCAGCCGGCAGCCGTTGGGTGTGGGCGACGCCGTGCGCGATGGCGCGCGCCAGACCTGGCTCACCGCGACGAAGATCGTGGACGTCGTGCACGGTCTCCTCACGCGCGAAGTATCGGTCCGCCAGCTCGGCGGCCCCATCGCGATCACCCGGGCCTCAGTGGCCGCCGCGGAGAGCGGGCTGGAGAGTCTCTTTCTCCTCATCGCCATTCTGAGCGTGAATGTCGCCGTGCTGAATCTGCTGCCGATCCCGATTCTGGATGGCGGTCAGATCCTGATCAATGTTGCCGAGTCGGTGAAGGGAAGCCCGTTCAGCGCGCGGACCCGCGAGTACATCCTGCGGTTCGGCCTGGTGGCCATTCTACTGATCTTCGCGATGTCGACGTTCAACGACGTGGCGAGCGGGGTGAAGGATATTGTCGCCCGCTTATTTGGATGACGTGGAAGGCTGTCAGACTGTCCGACCTCCGGCCCTTTACACCGTCGCTGCCTTGAGCTAAGTTCCACGGCTCAACCATTTTGCCTCGCTTAGGACAGTCCAGGAACATGGCTTTCGACAACACCCCGACGCTCGAGAAGTACAAGTCGCACGAGACGGACACCGGTTCAGCCCGTGTCCAGGTTGCCCTCCTCACCGAGCGCGTCAACTACCTCACCGAGCACTTTCGGGCGCACAAGAAGGACCATCACGGCCGCCGCGGGCTGCTGAAGATGGTCGGGACCCGTCGCCGCCTTCTCAACTACATGAAGCGGACCGACATCGACGGTTATCGAAAGATCGTTCAGGAACTCGGACTGCGGTACTAAGCTGGTCAATAGTGCACACGCGCGGACGCATCTCTTGCGGGCCGCGCGTTTTGCATTTCACGAAGCGCGCGCCGGCATAAGGTCGGCCGCAAAGCAGAGAAACGACAGGAAAACACATGCAACGCATTGAAAAGACGTTCGCGGGACGCAAGCTGGTCATCGAGACCGGCCGCATGGCCAAGCAGGCCGCTGGCTCATGCCTCATCACCTACGGTGATACGATGGTCCTCGCGACCGTCACGGTGAGCGACAACAAGAGTCCGCTCCCCTTCTTCCCCTTGACCGTGGAGTACAAGGAGAAGACTTACGCCGCCGGCAAGATCCCCGGTGGCTTCATCAAGCGGGAAGGCCGCCCCACCGACGGCGAGATCCTGAGCTGCCGCATTATCGACCGCTCCATCCGCCCGCTCTTCCCGGAAGGCTTCCAGAACGAAGTCCAGGTCTTCTGCTACGTCATCTCCGCGGACCAGGAGAACAAGGCCGACGTCCTCGCGCTCGTCGCGACGTCGTACGCGCTCAACGCTTCCCGGACGCCCTTCTCCGAGCTCATTGCCGGCGTGCGCGTCGGCCGCGTGCAGGGCAACTGGGTGCTCAACCCGACCTTCCAGCAGCTCGAGTACAGCGACATTGAGCTCATCGTCGCCGGCTCCGAGGAGTCCATCCTCATGGTGGAGGGCGGCGCTCTCGAGGTGAGCGAAGACGACGTCGTTGAAGCGATCACGGTCGCGCACGCCGGCATCAAGGAGCTCATCGGCTACCAGAAGGAGCTGCTCGCGCTCGCGCCCAAGACGGAAAAGCTCGCGTGGGATAAGGCTCCGGTCACCGACGGCCTCGTCGAGAAGGTGAAGGCCGCCGCCGACGCGAAGATCGCCGAGGCGCTCAACCAGAAGGACAAGCAGACGCGCGTCCAGGCGGTGGAGCGCGTCAAGAAGGCAGTGGCCGAGTCGTTTGCCGCCGAGCTGCCCGACAACGTCAAGGAGATCAAGAACATCCTCGGCGATCTCGAGTACAGCGCACTCCGCTCGCAGGTGCTGACGACGAAGAAGCGCGTCGACGGCCGAGCGACGAACGAAGTCCGTCCGATCACGATCGACGCCGGCTTGCTGCCGCGCGCGCATGGCTCGACGCTCTTCACACGTGGCCAGACGCAGGCGCTCGTCGCCGTCACGCTTGGCACCGCGAACGACGCCCAGCGCCTCGACACGATCGACAGCCCGACCGAGACGACGAAGTCGTTCATGTTGCACTACAATTTCCCGCCCTTCTGCACCGGCGAAGTGCGCCCGATGCGCGGCACGTCGCGTCGTGAGATCGGACACGGCAACCTCGCCGAGCGTGCGCTGCAGGGCGTGCTGCCGGACTTTGCCGATTTCCCGTACACTCTGCGCATCGTCTCGGAGATTCTCGAGTCCAACGGCTCCAGCTCGATGGCGACGGTCTGCGGTGGCTCGCTCGCGATGATGGACGCCGGCGTGCCGATTCGCGGCGCCGTGGCTGGTGTCGCGATGGGTCTGATCAAGGAAGGGAAGAAGTACGCGATCCTCACCGACATCCTTGGCACTGAGGATCATCTCGGCGACATGGATTTCAAGGTCGCCGGCACGGCGAATGGGATCACGTCGATCCAGATGGACATGAAGATCGAGGGCCTCGGCCTCCAGATCATGAAAGAGGCGCTGGCGCAGGCAAAGGAAGGCCGCCTGCACATCCTCGGCGAGATGAACAAGGCGCTTGCCACGGCACGTGAGGAGCTCAGCCCCTACGCGCCGCGCATCGTGACGTTGATGATCAACCCCGAGAAGATCGGCGATCTCATCGGACCGAAGGGCAAGACCATTCGCGGCATTCAGGACGAGACGGGCGCCGAGCTCACGGTCGACGACACGGGTCTCGTCACCATCGCTGCCGTCGGCGGCGAGGCGATGCAGCGCGCGCGCCAGATGGTGCAGGCGATCACGGCGGAGCCGGAGATCGGCGCGACTTACGAAGGCACCGTCAAGACGACGACGGCGTTCGGCGCTTTCGTTGAGATCATGCCGGGCACGGAAGGCCTCGTGCACATATCCGAGCTGAAGCACGGCCGCACCGACAAGACGGAAGACGTCGTCAACAAGGGCGATCGCGTGACGGTGAAGCTGCTCGACCGCGACGAGCGTGGACGTCTGCGCCTGTCGATGAAGGCGCTGGTGCCGCGTCCGGAAGGAATGCCGGAAGAGGAGCCGCGTCCGCCGCGTCCGGAGGGTGATCGCCCTCCGCGCGAGGAGGGTGACCGGCCGCGTCGTCCTGCTGGCGGTGGAGGCCGCTCGCGCCGCTAGTGGGCCGCGGTGACACGCCGGCGGACGGTTTCCGCCGCACCGTGCTTCCCAATGGACTGACCGTACTCTCGGAACACATGCCGGGAGTGCGGTCGGTCGCGTTCGGGGCATGGGTTCGCGCCGCGTCGCTCCACGAGCCACGCGAAAAGATGGGCGTGTCCCATCTGCTGGAGCACATGGTCTTCAAGGGGACCGCGAAACGCTCGGCGAAGCAGATCGCTCTCGAGCTGGAGGCGCTCGGCGGCTCGCTCGACGCGTATACCTCGCGCGAGCACACCGTGTATCAGGCGCGTGTGCTCGACGAGCATCTCGACGTCGCCGCCGATGTGATCGGCGACTTCGTCTTCCGTCCGCTGCTGCGGAAGAAGGATCTCGAGCTCGAGCGAAAGGTCGTGCTCGAGGAGATCGCGATGGTCGAAGACACGCCCGACGATCTCGTCTACGAGCTGCACAACGAAGTGCTCTGGGGCGCGCATCCCTATGGCTACTCGATTCTCGGTACGCGGGATTCGGTGTCGGCCCTGGGGGTCGATGATCTGCAGGCGCTTCACGCGAGAGCCTATCATCCCTCGCAGCTCATTGTGGCCGCGTCTGGCAATGTCGAGCACGACGCGCTGCTCGCGACGCTGGAACGCACCGGCTGGACGGCAGACCGTCCCGGCGACGTGACGCGACTGGTCGTGCCGCCTGCGATCGCGTTGCCGCCACTGCGCAAGCATGTGAAGCGCGACGGAGCGCAGACGCATATCGTCGCCGGAAGCGCGACCGTGGCGCACGGCGATCCACGTCGCCACGCGCTCGTGCTGCTCAGTGTGCTCCTCGGCGGTGGAATGAGCTCGCGCATGTTCCAGCGCGTGCGCGAGGAGCTCGGGCTGGCCTACGCCGTGTACACCTTTCAATCGTTCCACGCCGACGTCGGCATGCATGGCGTCTACGTGGGAACGGGCCCCGACACGGCGCGCGAAGCGCTGGACGCGATCGACGCCGAACTCGCATCCGTGGCAGCGCATGGTCTTCCCGCGGACGAGTTGGCCATGGGGAAGAGCCAGCTCAAGGGGCAGATCACCCTCTCCCTCGAGAGCGTGAGCGCGCGCATGTACCGCTGTGCCGGCGTTGAGCTCTACGGTGAGCCGTACCATACGCTCGACGAGATGCTGGCGCTCGTGGACGCGGTGACCGAGGAGCAGATCGCTGAAGTCGCTCGCGAATTCTTTGGCCCGGAGAAGCAGACGGTTGTGTCTTTGGGGCCAGGGGACGATTTTTAATAGCACATCAGACAGTCGGAGTGTCCGACAGTCGGACCCAAGCCCTTCATCGGGCCTTCCACTCGAAACAATGTCCACCCTATGAAAATCGGCGTTCTGAAGGAAATAAAGACGAACGAGAACCGCATCGCCCTGGTGCCCGCCGGCGCCGAGTCGCTCGTGAGTGCTGGACACACGGTGCTCATCGAGACGGGCGGAGGGCTCGGCAGCGGCTTCAGCGACGAGGACTACACGACCGCCGGCGCGACGATCGCTCCTGACGCCGCGACGGTGTGGAAGAAGAGCGACATGATCATGAAGGTGAAGGAGCCGATCAAGGTCGAATGGCCGCACATGCGGAAGGACCAGCTCATCTTCACCTACTTCCACTTCGCCGCCGATGAGGCGTTGACGAAGGCGCATCTCGCCAGTGGCGCGGTCTGCGTCGCGTACGAGACGGTCGAGCTGCCGTCGCGCGAATTACCGCTCCTTATTCCTATGTCCGAGGTCGCGGGACGCATGGCGGTGCAGGAGGGAGCGAAGTACCTCGAGAAGCTGTATGGTGGCCGTGGCGTGCTGCTCGGTGGCGTGCCGGGCGTTGCCCCCGCGAAGGTCGTCATCCTCGGAGGCGGCATCGTCGGCATCAACGCGGCGAAGATGGCGGCGGGCATGGGCGCCAAGGTCGTCATTCTCGACGTCTCGCTCGAGCGTTTGCGCTACCTGAGCGACGTGATGCCGGCGAACGTGCAGCTCATCTACTCGAATCGCCACAACATCCTCGAGCAGATCAAGACGGCGGATCTCGTTGTCGGTGGCGTGCTCATTCCAGGCACGAAGGCGCCGCGTCTGGTGCGCAGGGAAGACCTCGCGTCGATGCAGCCTGGCTCGGTGATCGTCGACGTCGCCATCGATCAGGGCGGCTGCGTGGAGACGATTCACGCGACCACGCACGAAAATCCGACGTATGTGGTCGATGGCGTGATTCACTATGGCGTGGCGAACATGCCGGGCGGCGTGCCGCGCACCTCGACCCTCGCGCTCACCAACGCCACGCTGCCGTATGCGGCTCAGCTCGCGAACAAGGGCTGGCGTCGTGCGCTCAAGGAGAATTCGGCGCTGCTCAAGGGCCTCAATGTTGCCCAGGGCAAGGTGACGTACGAGGGTGTGGCCGAGGCGTTCGGGATGGAGTACCACGCGCCGGAGCAGTTCGTGAATTGAACCGTTAGTTTGGCGAGTCCGTGTCAGAAAAGTGAGAGGCACACCGGGATGGTTTCGGTGTGCCTTTTGCGATATATCGGACGGGGGCACGTGCCGGTGCTCGGAGCCGCGGCCGAGATCGCGTAGGTTGTGAAGAGACAACGGCTTGCCCCTCATCAGGACGGGGACTAGCTTTCGACGTTTTCGCCCCCGTCACGTGTACGGCTCGTTCTCCGCAACCGGTTCGAGCGCCCCAACCCCGGATTGATGCGCTGGTCCTTTTTCAAGTCGGGAAGTCTCTTCCCCGCGAACGCGATTGGTGTCGACCTCGGCACGGCCAATACGCTCATCTACGTCAAGGGCGAAGGGATCGTCCTCAACGAGCCGTCGGTCGTTGCCATCGACCGCGCGACGAAGCAGATCAAGGGTGTCGGGCTCGAAGCGAAGCGCATGCTCGGGCGAACGCCTGAAGGCGTGATCGCGGTGCGGCCGATGAAGGACGGCGTCATTGCCGACTTCGACGTGACGGAAAAGATGCTGCGCTATTTCCTGAAGCTCATCATCGACAATCACGTCTTCAAGATGAAGCCGCGTGTGATCGTGTGTGTGCCGAGTGGCATCACCGAAGTGGAGCGCCGCGCGGTGCGCGACTCCGCGCTCGGTGCGGGCGCGAAGGAAGTGTTCATGGTCGCCGAGCCGATGGCGGCGGCGATCGGTGTCGGCCTTCCTATCGAGACACCGACGGGCAACATGGTGATCGACATCGGCGGCGGCACGACGGAGATCGCCGTCATCGCGCTGTCGGGCATCGTGAGCGACACGTCGATTCGCACCGGCGGCGACGAGCTCGACATGTCGATCGTGCAGTTCATGCGCAAGAACTACAACCTGCTCATCGGTGAGCCCACCGCGGAGCAGATCAAGATTCAGATCGGCAGTGCGGCGCCGATCGGTGACGAGCGCGAGATGGAAGTGAAGGGACGCGATCTTGTGAGCGGCATTCCAAAGACGGTGCGCGTGCATTCCACCGAGATTCGCGAAGCGGTGCAGGAGCCCATTCAACAGATCGTCGACGCCGTGCGTCGCGCGCTCGAGATTACTCCTCCCGAACTGGCGAGTGATATCGTGGATCGCGGTATCGTGATGACCGGTGGTGGTGCGCTCATCCGCGGGCTCGATCTCCTGCTCAGTCAGGAGACCGGCCTGCCGATCCACGTTGACGAGGATCCGCTGACGTGCGTCGTGCGCGGCACGGGCCGAATCCTTGATGACGAGGAGAAGTACTGGTCGGTCCTGAGCACCTGAGGCGCGCGTGGCGCGACCGTCTCGATTCACAGCCCGGGTGGACGTCGTCATCTTCGTCGCGTGCACCCTGTTGTCGCTCGTCGCGATGGGGCTTCCCGCGAACCTGCGGGAGCCCGTTGCAGGCACGTTGCGCCGCACACTCGTCGCCCCGCTGATTCGCCTGCAACTCGGCGCCGAGCGATGGCGTGCCGCGTACCTCGCCTCCGAGCGCGTCGAGCTTCGGCGCGATACGCTGGCGCTCGCCGCCGCGCGCGTCCCGACGCTCGAGACCGAGAATGACCGGCTGCGCAAGCTGCTCGGCCTCGGCGCGAAGATTCAATGGGGATTCATTCCGGCCGAGGCGCTGCAGGGGCGCGGTCGCGCGGAAGATTTCACCGTCACGCTGAGCGCGGGCTCGAAGGCGGGAGTGGCCGACCGCAGTCTCGTCGTCGCTCCGGAGGGCGTCGTCGGCGTCGTGCAGACGGTGGATCCGACGATGAGTCTCGCCATTCTCTTCGCGCACCCTGATTTCCGCGTGAGCGCGATGTCGGCGGACGGCAGCGCGTTCGGCATCGTGCAGCCGCACGTCACGACGTCGAGCACGACGCAGGAGCCGGCATTTCTGCGCTCCGAGCGCTATCTGCTCGAGATGCGCGGCGTGCCCTTTCGCGCCACGATGAAGCCCGGCGCCATCGTGTACAGCTCGGGGCTCGGGGGCATCTATCCCAAAGGAATCCCGGTGGGAGTCGTGCTCGCGGAGATCCGGACGGCGGAAGCGTGGGCGCGCACCTATCTACTGCGCCCCGCGGTGAATCCCTCCGAGCTGACGTCGGTGATGATCCTCACTCCGCAACGCGCGGCCGCGGGGCTGATCAATGTGTGGGCCGACGTGGGTGCAATCGATTCAGCGACGAAGAGCATCGTCGCCGCTGGTGATTCGCTCGCGCGGCAGTCGGCAACGAGGGAGGCCGCGGCGCGCCGCGCCGCAATCGATTCCGCCGCGCGTCTGTATGCTGACTCGCTCCACCGAGACAGCCTCTCGCGGGGCGACAGCGTCGCGCGCGCGGCGGGCACACTGCCGCCTGATTCCGTGGCGCGCGCGCGCGCACGACGCGACAGCATCGCTGCGGCTCGCATTCGTCGCCAGCGCCGCGACAGCATTGCCGCGGCACGGGCCGATACACTGAGACGGGATACGACGCCAGGAGTGCGGCCATGAACTGGGGCGCCACGGTTCGCACGATCCTTCTCTGTGCGATTCTGATTCTGCTGCACTACACGCTGCGTCCACTGCTCGCTTGGCGCGCGTCGCCGGACTTCCTGATCATCGCGCTGCTGGTCGCCTCGGTTCGCGTACGGCCGGGGATCGCCGCGATGTTCGGCTTCATCATCGGCCTCGCGTCGGACTCGCTCGCACTCGGCGCATTCGGCGCGGGCGCACTCGCGATGACGCTCATTGGCTTCGGGTGGTCGCGACTCAAGGCCGTCTTCTTCGCCGACCACGTCCTGCTGAACGGATTCTTCCTCTTCCTCGGGAAGTGGGCGTATGAAGTCGTGATGCACCTCGTGGTGCGCCGGATGCACGGAGCTGAGCTGCTGATGCAGATCCTCGTCTGGTCTTCGCTCTCCGCAGCGGTGACGGCAGTCGCCGGCGTGCTGGCGCTCATGGCGTTACGGCCGGTGCTGGAGACGCGCGGTACATGAGCTTTCACCCCAACGACATCGTCAAGCGCGGACGCGTCGCGAGTATGATCGTCGCGGGGGTGCTGCTGTTCCTGCTGGGCGGGTTTTTTCGCAGTCAGGTACTGAATCATCAGAAGTACGATCTGCAGTCGAAGACGAACCGGTTGCGCGAGCTGCCCCTGCCGGCGCCGCGCGGCGTGATCTTCGATCGCAACAACAAGGTGATTGCGGACAACGTCATCGGGTACTCGGTGTCGGTGCTCGCGATGAAGGAGGACACGCTGCGCGCGGTGCTCCAGAGGCTCACCGGAACGATCAGTCTCACGCCTGGGCAGATCGAGAAGTCGGTGCGGCGTTTTCGGCGCGCACCGACCCGTCCCACGGTAATCATCCCCGACGCGTCGTTCGACGTCGTGAGCGTCCTCGAGGAGCACCGTTCGCAGTTTCCGGGGTTGATCATCCAGAGCGCGCCGCGCCGATTCTATCCCGACGGGCCCGCGGTCGCCTCGTTCGTCGGGTACGTCGGCGAAGTGAGCGAGGCGGAACTCGCGCAGAGTTCCTTCGCTGACTACAAGGCGGGGCAACAGGTCGGCAAGCAGGGACTCGAGAAGCAGTATGAGTCGCTGCTTCGAGGCAAGGAGGGATTCCAGTTCGTCGAGGTGGACGCGCGCCAACGCATCGTCAGGAATTCGGGAGCACAGCAGGATCAGATCCCGGAGGCGGGCCCCGACCTGCACACGAACATCGATCTGGATCTCCAGAAGTTCGTCGCGGGCATCTTCGGCGACTCGCTTCAAGGAGGCGCAGTCGCGATCGACCCGCAGACGGGTGGCGTGCTCGCGCTCTACAGCGCGCCGAGCTTCGACGGCAATCGATTCATCGGTGGCGTGTCCGCGCAGTACTACGACTCGCTCAATAACGATCCGCGTCGTCCCCTCTACAACAAGGCACTGCAGGGTACGTATCCGCCTGGCTCCACCTGGAAGCTCGCAACGGTAGCGATCGGACTCGAGACGGGCGCCGTGAAGATGACGGACAGGATGCCGATCGCGTGTACGGG
>DATCGM010000068.1:0-11937 GCA_036508915.1 Gemmatimonadaceae bacterium | reverse complement strand
CCGCGGCGCCCGAGTTCGTACACGATCTGCGTCGTCAACTTCGCGCCCGTCGCGCCGAGTGGATGGCCGAGCGCGATCGCGCCGCCATTCACGTTCACCTTGTCTTCCGGCATCTTCAGCTCGCGCATCACGGCGACGACCTGCGCCGCAAAGGCCTCGTTGAACTCGATGAGATCGAGATCATCCATTGTCATGCGCGCGCGCGCGAGCACCTTCGGCACGGCCTTGATCGGTCCGACGCCCATGACGTCCGGATCGACGCCCGCCACAGCGAAGTTCACGAAGCGCGCCAGCGCTCGCAGTCCACGCGCCTCGGCAACCGAGCGACGCATCAACAGCACCGCCGCCGCACCGTCGGAGAGAGGACTCGCATTGCCCGCAGTCACCGTACCATTCCCCTTGAAAGCGGGGCGAAGCTTCGCGAGCGCTTCCGCCGTCGTATCCGCGCGCACGAGTTCGTCCTTCGCGAAGCCGAGCTTCTGCACCTGCTTTTCCGTTCCCTTCCAACTCACGCGCTCCACCGGCACGGAGACGATCTGTCCGTCGAAGCTGCCGTTCTTCACCGCCTCCGCTGCCCTCTGCTGGCTGCGCAGCGCCCACGCGTCCTGATCCGCTCGGCTCACCTTCCACCGCTCGGCCACACGCTCCGCGGTGAAGCCCATGCCGATGTACGACTCCATCGCATCGGCGTCGAGCCGCGCGTGATAGCCCGACATCGGTACCTGGCTCATCATCTCCACGCCGCCGGCGAGGACGACGTCGGCCATGCCGCACATGATCTGCATCGCGCCATTGGCGATGCTCTGCAGCCCCGACGAGCAGAAGCGGTTGATCGTCTGTGCTGGGACGTCTACCGGAAAGCCGGCGCGCAGCGCGCTGAGTCGTGCGACGTTCAGCCCCTGCGACGCTTCCGGCATTGCGCAGCCCCACGCGACGTCGTCGATCGTCGCCGCGTCCACGCCGACTCGCGAGACCGCCTCCTTCATGAGGAGCGCGGACAGCTCGATCGGATGCGTTGCAGCGAGGGCTCCATCCTTCTTCCCCTTCGCGACGGCAGAGCGAACCGCGGAAACGAGTACGACGTCGTTATTGGTGTCAGACATAGGTTGTCATCCTTGTGCGAAGCGAAAAAAAGCGAACGACATGCTTACCGCAGAGGACGCGGAGGTACGCAGAGAAGTGCAATGATTTGGCCTCCGCGTTCCTCTGCGGTCTCCGCGGTGAAGATCACGGCAGTTTGCTGTCGCAAGTTCAATTACGGAGCTCTAATTCCGTAGCGGCTTCCCGGTCTTCAGCGTATAGCCAATCCGCTCCTGCGTCTCCTTCGTTCCGAGCAGACGCAGAAACGCCTCGCGCTCGAGATCGAGAATGTCCTGTTCCGTAACGGTGCGCGGCGGGCCATCGCCGCCGCACAGCACATAGGCGAGCTCGCGAGCGATGCGCACTTCGTGATCGGTGATCGCGCCACCCTCGTGCATCGCCCAACCCGCGTACAGCAGATTCCCCATCGCCTCCTTGCCAAGCGCAGTGATGGTGCGCGCGACCGGTGCGACGTAGTCCGGTGCGAGGTCGAGCACGCGCGCCTTCGCGTCGGCGATGAGACGATCGCGGTTCATCGTGATGCGATCTGCCACCGGTCTGAGGAAGCCGAGTGAGCGGGCCTCGAGCGCACTCGTGCTCGTCGTCGCCATGGCAATGAGCTTGAACGCGCGCTTCACCGCTTCGAACTGATCGGCCTCGTCGTACGGCTCGAGCGCCTGCGTGAAGCGGAAGAGCAGCTCCTTCGTTCCGCCGCCAGCCGGGATGAGACCGACGCCCGCCTCGACGAGTCCCATGTACAGCTCGGCGTGT
Source organism: Gemmatimonadaceae bacterium (assembly GCA_036508915.1). Lineage (GTDB taxonomy): Bacteria > Gemmatimonadota > Gemmatimonadetes > Gemmatimonadales > Gemmatimonadaceae > AG11. The sequence goes on along the minus strand of DATCGM010000068.1, from coordinate 10,086 downwards.
GCCTGGATGCGATCACAGTGCAGCGCGTACTCGCATCCGCCGCCGAGCGTCAGCGCGAACGGCGCGGCAACGACGGGGAAAGGCGCGCGGCGCACAAGCTGCGCGCCTTCCTGGAAGTAGCGCACCATCTCATCGAGGCCCTTCCAGTCTCCCGCCTGCGTCTGCGCGACGACGGCGCCGAGATCCGCCCCGGCGCTGTAGGCACGCGTGTCGTCGTTGCCGATCACGAGTCCCACGAACTTGCCGTCGGCGACGCGATCCAGCCCTTGCCTGAGCATTCCCAGGACCCCTACACCCATAGTATTCATCTTGCTTCTCGCCTCGAGCAGCAACACGCCGTCGCCGAGATCGAGCAGGTTCGCATCCTTCGACGATTCGACGACGGCGCCTTTGCGCGACCGGACGATGTCGAGCTTGATCTGGCCCGGCACCGGTGGCACCGGCGCATAGGCACCGTCCAGCGTCAGATGCGTCCAGACGCTCTCGCCCCGCGCGAAGAACGCGCCGTTCTTCGCCTTTTCGAGCAGCGGCGGCAGGTCGAGGCCGAGCTGCGCGAAGCCTTCACGCAGAAAGTCATGGCCGAGGCTGTCCATCTGCTGATAGGGCCCGGCTTCCCACGCATAGCCCCACTCGATCGCGCGATCGACGGACACGATGTCGTACGCGATGGCTGGCGTCGTCTTCAGCACGTAGTGCGACATCCGGATCAGATAATTGCGCACGAACTCGCCGTACCTGCCAGGCAGCTTCTCGGCCATCGGAATGCGCTTCTCGAGCGGTTGCTTGAGGAGCGCGCTGAGCGCCGGATCGTCGATCTTCTTCTGCGGACCGTATTCGAGCGTCTTCCAGTCCAGCGTCGTGATGTCCTTGCCGACTTTCTTGTAGAAGCCCCCGCCCGTCTTGTCACCAAGGCGGCCGCTCTCGGCGAGCTTCGTCACCCAACCGGGCATGCTGAAATCTTCGCCCGTGCTCGCGGTCAACCCTTTCGACACGTGCAGCAGGACGTCGAGTCCAGTGATGTCCGCCGTGCGAAAGGTCGCGCTCTTCGCGCGGCCGAGGAGCGGGCCGGTGAGCGCGTCCACCTCGTCGATTGTGAGGTCGGACTCCAGCATCCCCTTCATCGCGGCGACCATGCCGTACACGCCAAGCCGGTTCGCGACGAAGCCGGGGACGTCCTTTGCGATGACGATCCCTTTGCCGAGCACCACTTCGCTGAAGCGCCGTGTCGCGTCGAGCACTTCGGGCGCGGTGTCCGGCGTCGGAATGAGCTCGAGCAGGTGTAGATAGCGCGGCGGATTGAAGAAATGCATGCCGAGGAAGTGCTGCTTGAAGGCAGCGCTGCGTCCTTCGACGAGCACCTTCATCGGAATGCCCGACGTATTCGACGCGACGATCGACGTCGGCTTGAGCAGCGGCTCCAAACGGGTGTAGAGTGCCTGCTTGGGCGCCGGCTGCTCGATGATCGCCTCGAGGATCAGGTCGCAGTCCCCGAGCTTCTCGAGATCGTCTTCGAGGTTGCCGAGCGTGATGATGGCGGCGCGCGCCGGATCCATGAAGGCGGCGGGGCGCGCTTTCCTCGCGCGCTCGAGGCCGGACTTCGCCGGTCCATTGCGGTCGCCCTCCTTGCCCGGAATATCGAGAAGGACGACAGGAATGCCGGCTGAGGCGGCGAGGGCGGCAATGCCGCTCCCCATGGTGCCGGCGCCAACGACGCCGAGCTTGGCGATGCGCATGGTCAGACGCTTCGGGTGTGACGGGAGCTGCAAGAAACAGGGAAAGGTAGTGGCGGTGTCAGCTCTGGACAGTAAGGGTACGCCCGACGCCCACCGGGCGGGCGATTCGGCGGGACGTGTGCACCGCCACCCGGTTCTCCCGACCCCTGTCTCCGTCGAGAGATCGCTGGAGGTGCCAATACTCGCCTTGGTGACGAGGAGCCTCCCAATGGCGTCCATCATTAAATAAGGAATCAAACTTTGTGACGGTAGCTGCCCACTTTGTGACGTACCTAACAGACGGGACCGTTGAGAAGGGCGAAATTTCGCCTCCCACTTCGCTGGCAATGGGAATCACAGGGAACACAGAACGACGCGACGCTGGCTTGCATACCCGTTTCCGGTTGGGAGTGGCCTAACATCATATGCAACAACGCATTAACCAGCACGCAGCTCCCACTGAACGCAGGCCCGCAGGGAGGGGGCGCCTAGGCAGCCCTTGGCCAGTTAAGTTTCCGGGTCAGCTAGCTTGCCGTGACGTCGATTGGCGCGGGCCGTCACACTATTGGATTGGATCGTCGCTTACTGACCCTCTCACCCTGAAGGAGGCGTTCGTGCCTCTCTCTCGCTCAGCAGTCATCACGCACCCCGGGCGCGCGGCGCGCCGGCGCGCCTTCACGATGATCGAGATGGTGTTCGTGCTCTCGATCATCGGCACGATGACGGCGCTCAGCATGGTGGCCTTCACGCGGGTCGTTCGCCAGCTCCGCGTCGACCGCGCGGCGAAGACGCTCTCCTACGATATGCAAATGGCGTTCTCGCTCGTCGGCCGCAACCGCAAGCCGGTGCAGATCGTCTGGAATACGAGCAAGGTGCAGTTCGTGGTGACCGACCGGGGCAACGTGACGCTCTTCCGGACGCGCCCGATGGGGATCTCGTCGGAGTTCAAGCTGACGCCATCGAACTTCACCGTGTCACGGTCGTCCGTGGAGATCTTTCCGCCCGGACTCGCCGCCGACACGCTCAACATCCGCATCGTCGATGGCAATACCGCGCGCACAATCTCGATGTCGCGCGGTGGTCTCGTTCGGGTGATCAACAAGTGACTCCTCCCCCCACCCGCACCGCGACGCGCCGCGGCGGCTTCTCGTTCATCGAGATCATGATCGCGCTGACCCTGCTCGCGACGGTCATCGGCTCTCTCGGCATCCTCTCGGCGCAGGTATCGTCGCGCGCGCGTCTCGCGCAGCTCCTCGCGCAGCGGAACTACATCCTCGTGCAGCAGATGAACCGCTACATCTCCCTTCCCTATGACTCGTTGCGGGCCTACGCGCTGAGCGGAAGCCACGACACAATCCCGACGGCGGTCTCCGGACTGCGCTTCCTCCGGCGGGACTCGGTCTACATCCCGACGGCGACCGGCTCCGACACCCTGCGGCTCGAGGCGAAGGTCATCATCGTCCCGCTCGACATGATGATGAAGGACACGATGTACAAGGATTCGATCATGCTGCGCCGGCGGAATCCGCGCCTCACCAGCCCGCTAAACAAATGACCGCGCTCCGCCGCATGCCGCGCCTCCGCCGCCGCGGATCCACCCTCATCGAGCTCCTGGTCGGCATGGTCATCCTCGGCATCATCGGCGGGGCGATGACGAAGCTGCTGCTCGTGCAGGGCCGCTTCTCCAGCTCCGCCGAGTCATACCGTGTGTCGCGCAGCGTGTCGCGCAACGCCTTCAACATCCTGATGACCGACCTGCGCATGGTGCAGGACACATTGGCCATCCAGGCGGCGTCGCCGGACAGCATCACGATCCGCGTCCCGTACGCCTACGGCGTGGTCTGCGGGACGACCAGCGGCATCACGACGGTGAGCCTCGTTCCAACCGATTCGGCCTTTTACGCCCTCGCGACGTATGGCGGCTACGCGTACCGCGATTCGGCCTCTGGCGTGTTCCAGTTCACTCCCAGGGGCTCGAGCGCGATCGGCAATGGCACCGCCAGCACCTGCTCCGACACCGTGACCGGACCGGGGATCGACCTGGTGACGTACAACGGGCGGCCGGGACAGACAAAGACCATCTCGGCGTCGCTCTCCGGGGCGCAGCCGGGCAATCCGATGTTTCTCTGGCAGCAGATCACCTATCGCTTCGGCGCGTCGACCGCGTATCCGGGGCTGCGGGGGCTGTACCGTCTCATCGACAACGGGACGGCGAGCCCAGTCACCGATGAGATCACCGCTCCCTTCGACACCTCAGCGCACTTCCGATTCTACGTGCTGAACAGCGAGACGTCGCAGGTGACCCCACCGGCGAACCTGAACACGATCAAGGGGTTCGATCTGCGGTTGAACGCCCGCAGCCCGACGATTCCGGAGGCGGGCTCGGCGCCCAAGCTCACGCAGATGACGACGGCCGTGTACTTCAAGGACAGGAGAGACCCATGACGTCAGATCAGCGCCTTCCGCGCCCAGAGGGAGACGATGTTCCTGCCGCGCGGGCGCGCCGCGGCTTCGCGCTCCCCCTCGCTATTCTGTGCATCGCGGTGCTCACGATCACCCTCGCCGCATCGTTCGCCTCCACCGGCACGGAGATCCTGACGAACAACGCGCAGCGCAGCGAGTCGCGCGCCTTCGCCATCGCGGAGAACGGCCTCCAGGAGTTCATCGCCATGCGTGGACAGCGCACGGTGAACTCGACCAGCTGGTGCACGTACTGCGGCTCGCCGCCCACGGTCAAGGTGGAATCCACCACCGTGACCTTCACCAACGGCTACGCCAAAGTGGTCGCCCAACGGGTAATGCGGAACGTCGGCATCACGCGCCCGGCGGTATACCTGCTGATCTCGCGCGGCGTCGATACGGTGACCCCGCTGAACGGCGCCTCCATCGGCACGCGCGCCGAGCGCGTCGTGGCGCAATACGCGTACTGGGACATGAAGGTCATCAACATCGTCTCCGGGTGGACGAGCCTGTCGGGACTCGCGGTGAAGGGCGGCGCCGGCACCATCTCCGGCGTGGACAAGTGCGGCAAGAATGGGACTCTCGCCGGCGTCGCCGTTCCGAACGGCGCATATAGCCAGACGGGGAACGGCGGGGTGGCGGTCGGGACGCCTCCGGTCACGAACCTCGGCACTGCCGCTCAGGCATCGGCAACGGTGAACATCGATTGGCCGAACATCATCAATGAGACTGCGATTACGCCGAACCTGTCCCTCGCGGGGGGTTCGACAATCCCATCGAGCACCTTCGCCGACACGACCTATTGGCCGGTCATTCATGTGAGGGGGGACGCCAACGTCCCAAGCGGCCGTGGGCTGCTCATCGTCGACGGCAACGCGACGTTCGGCGGCAGCGGCACATGGAGTGGGATCATCCTCGTCGGCGGCAACCTGACGTCAAATGGAGCCAACGACGTGTTTGGCGCGGTGATCACCGGATTGAACATCAAGCTCGGGCAGGCGGTCACGCAGGACGATGCCGGCAATGGAAACAAGTTCTACGAGTACGACTCCTGCTCGGTGGCCGCCGCGACAGCCGGCATCGGGCACTACCGGCTCTTTCCCAACGCGTGGATGGACAACTTCTCTACGTACTGATGGATTGATCGGTGGTGAGGAGGAGTGGGTGACTCGACTACACAGAGGGCTCCGGTGACCGTCACCGAAGCCCTCTTCGATTCAAGCACTACGCATCACGGTTCCCCGAACGGATCGCCTGGCGGCGCTACCAGCGCCGGACTCGGCTTCGGAAGCTCGCGCCGGTCGATCCACCGCGCGAAGTCGCCGACGATCGACGCCCAGTGCGCGCGGCTCATCGTGTCGCCGCTCGCCGCGCGACGCTGTGCCGCGGGGCGCAGCGTGGCGATCTCGAACTCGGCCACCGCGCGCACCTCGGGCAAGGCGTCCACATCGGCGGCAAGCAGCAACAGCCGGTCTGCCACCGCGCGCTGTGTCACGCGCCGCAGCGCCATCGTCTTCGGTGTCGCCCCGGCGTCGCGCGCGGTCCACGTCCGCGCCACGAGCGAGTCGATCGTCTCGCCAAGGGTGAGCATGTTCGGCCCGCGGCTCGCGAAGGCGACGAGCCGAGCAGCACGCTCGCGCTGAAGGATGCCGTCCACGATCATCTGAGCGAGCGTCCGGGCCGCGGAGATCTCGTCGAAGGCGGGATCGGTGCGACCGCGAAAGAGCTCACCCACCGGACTGTTGGTGTTGTTCACCGGGCCGTCGTAGCCGCTCGGCCTGGGGCCGAGCAGAGCCAGCACCGTGTCTGGGATCGCAAGCTCGCCTGGCTGCAACTCGGCGAGCAACGCCGTGAGCGCCTCGCGCTGATGCTGCCCATTGATCGGACGCGTGGCGATCTGACCATCCCCGCGTACGGCATTCTGATAGATCATTCCGCCAATCGTCTTCGTCACGCCGTTCAGCGCGAAGCGATGCCAGAAGTAGAGCGGTGCGAGACGCTCCTGCAGCGTCGCAATGGGCTCTCCGACGCGAATGTTGCGCAGGCCGAACCGCGAGAGCGCGACACGACGTACCCCCACTTGGTGCTGGAGGAATTCCACCGGCGTCGCGGCGTCATCCCAGAGGTTCGTACGCGGATCGCTCGCGTTCTCCGGCCGCGCATCGCCGTCGCTCAGATAGAGGTAGCCCTTCTTCAGCCCTTCGACGACGATCGCCGTGAGCGAATCGCGCTCTGTCGCGGCGGGAAAGATTCCGTATGCCCACCGAATGGCCCATACGTCGTAGTCGCCGGGCCCGCGCCCGTACGCCTGGGACAGATCGATGTCGCCGCCCGACGTCAGACGTACACGAGGCGCGGGATAGTCCATCACCGACGCGCGCTCGTACGTGCTCGCGATGTAGTTGTGCGCCATGCCGAGCGTGTGCCCGACTTCATGCGCACTCACCTGCCGCACGCGCGCCAGCACGAACGCCGTGTCGGCCGCGGCCGCGTCCGCGCCCATCAACGCTGCATAGATGTTGTAATCCGTGCGAGCGCGGTGCGAATCAAGTCGCGCCATGCCCTTCAGGATTTCGCCAGTGCGCGGATCGCCGAGCGATCCGCCCACGGACCAACCGCGCTCGTTGCGATTCTCCCACTGCACCACGTTGTAGCGGGCATCGAGCGGGTCTTCGCCGTCAGGGAGATAGTCGGCGACGAATCCCCCGGTGAGGCCGGCGCGATCGAACGCTTCGCTCCAGAAGCGCACGCCGTCGAGCGTGGCTTGGCGCATCGGCTCCGGAATGCCCGGATCGATCCAGTAGCGAATCGGATTCTTGATTGGCGACCGCGGATTGTTCGGATCCGCGCGCTCGAGGCGATGCCGCGAGATCCACCGCTGCTCGAGCGCCTTTTGAATGGGCTGGCCGTAATCCTTGAACGTGATGCCGAAGAATCCGACGCGCGGATCGAGTTCGCGTGGACGAAAACCGGCGTCGGGAAGCGGCAGAATCGAGATGTGCTGTCGCAGCGTGAACGCGTGGCCGTCCGGAACGATGCGCCCGACGATTCCGCCGGGACGACCGCTGGTCGCGAAGGTGAGTGCGACGTCGATCTCGCTGTTCGTCGCATACGATCTGGTGTGTGCACGATCGATCGACGACTGATTGCGCGTTACGGAGTAAGAGCCCTGGTTGAGCCGAGTGAGCGTGGCCGCGACATCGTTCCAATCGCGATAGGCGACTTCGGTCATGTCGACGAGGACTCGGTTTCCCTCCTCCGCCACAACCGGCAGCGCCGCGATCGTGCTCGAGGGAAACGATTCCTCGACGCTTCGCTTGTGCGCCGGATTGTCGAGCGAGCTTCGGAACGAGGTGTTCTCGAACACCATCAGCACCCGGTCGCCGTCACGATCGAATCGCACGACCTGATCGGCGCCGCTCGCGCCGCGGTCGAGCCCGACCGGATTCGAACCGAATCCGCTGGCGAGGCTCACCCAGAAGAGGGCGCGAGTCGTCCCGCGCGGAAGCTCCGCGTAGAGCCGCCCCTGCTTCGAGTCGAGATAGAGCGGCACGAAACCGTCGCGGCGCTCGAAGCCTGCTGTCTTTGCGACGATCGACGTCTGCGAGGGTGCGGGCGCGTTGGCGCCGCTCGCTCCGGCCTGCGCGCGGGCAAGCGAGGGAATGAGAAGCACGAGCGCAATGCGCCGCGCGAGAACGGGTTTCAGCATATGGTGGGAAGTGGTGGGGTCGTGCTGCTACTTATCCAGGGTGCCGCGGAGAATGCCATTACGTATACGAATCGCTTTGGCGGATGCCGCCGGATCCTCAGCGATGCGTGGAGCGACTGTGGCGTACGCGAGCGAACCGCGCAGTGTGATCGTCTCAGCCCCGCGCTTCACGACGATCGGCAGCGGTGAGCCACTCGGCCGGCCGGCGTAGCGCAGCCGGAACTTCGCGCCGAAGTCCGCATCACTGACGGGAATCTCGCCGACGCTCACCATCTCGTCTCCCACCTTCACTCCAGCGCGAGCGGCGGTGGCTCCCGCATCGACGTCCACGACGCGAACGGCGCCAGAGGGATCGGCGCCGGTGGTGACGCCAATGCGCGGCGTGCTGTCAGGCACGAGCCGCATTCCCGCCGTCTTCAGCATGGACTGCCAGGGATAGGGATCGCGACCGTCGATGTACTTCCGCTCGAACTCATCCATCGGCTGTCCGCCGGCTGCGTGGCTCACCGCGCCCCAGAAATCGTCGTGCGTGAAGCCGCGGCTCTTCTTGTAGGTGGTCTCGTACAGCTCGCGCATGACCGTATCGAGCGAGCGCCTGTTCTCGCTCGCGTCGCGAATGACGATGTCGAGCATCAGGCCGGCGAGCGAACCCTTCGGATAATAGCTGTACTCGGTGCCGTCTCTCGGATGAATCCAGGTGTTGAGCGACGCGTCCTCGAGCGCGAAGGGAATCGTCGTCGCGATCTCGCCGATCTTTGCCGCGGTGAGCGCGAAGAACCCCGCTTCATCCACGACACCGCCGCGCATCTCCGCGAGATCGGCGTAATAGTCGGTGATCCCCTCGCTCATCCAGAGCCAGGTCGTGGGTTGCGGACGGTCGTAGCGATACGGCACGAGGTCCGCCGGCCGCAGTCGCTTTACGTTCCACGAGTGAAAGATCTCGTGCGCGTAGAGCGACGGGAGGAACTCGCTGCCGAGCCCCTGCGTGGTTACGATGTCCACGTGCGAGCTGGCGTGCTCCAACCCGGAGAAGCCCTGATAGGATGAATCGGCGATCTGCATCACCGTGTACGAATCCCACGGTGCTTCGCCGAACACGTTTACCTCCACGGGAATCACTCGCTTGAGCTGCTCCCATGCGGTGGCGCGTGCTTCCTTCGCCACGCTTCCGGCCGGATACGTCGCGTAGCGCACCGTCTTTCCGGCAATCGACGCGCTGTCCAGATCGAAGCGCCCGACGAACACGGGATTATCCACGAGGTCGTGGTAGTTCGACGCCTTGTACGTGCGCGCTGCTCCGGACGAAGTCAGCCCGGTAGCAACCAGGAACCCCGCGTCAGTCCTGATCACCACCGTAGACGCAAACTCCGTCGAGCGGCCTTCAGGATACATGAAGAGATTCGTGCCATTGAACAGCGCGAAATCCGGCCGGGTCCACGACATCGCGTTGTCCAGCGTATCCGCCGCGTACTCGAAGCTGACCGACACTCGGCCGGCGCGAGCCGGACGTATGCGCCAGGTGTCGTAATCGAGCTTGTCCCAGCGTAGCGCGGCACCGTCCTGCGTGGCGCGGAAGCCGCTCACCCATTTGGCGAAGTTGGTGATCTCGTACGCACCAGGCGTCCACGCCGGCAGCGAGAGCAGCACCACACCCCCGTCGACGACGTCGAATGATGTCGTGACCGACAGCCGTCTCGCCGCAAGGGCGGCCTTGTCGGCGGTGACCTCGTAGCGCATGGCGGTGACGGGCGCCGAGATCGCGCCCTCCGCCGCCGTGGCCCGCTGAGCGCCGAGTGTGGGAGCGGCGAGAGCGAGAACAATCGCTGTCGTCCTGCCTGCCCTCGAGCGAAGCAAAGGGCCCAGGACGACAAGAAGGCGCGTGTTGGCTGACATGTCAGGCGGTGGTGTGTGAATCCCGAGGTGAGTGGCTTCTCCTGTCAGGATCGCGCGACGCGACCCGTCCATCACTCATGATTTACGACCGGGAGCCGTCATGCGAAAGCACAGTATCCATTTCTCCAGTGAGCGGTCTTCCCTCACGCCTCAATGCTCACGTCTTGCGACTGCGGCCTTCGACCTTCCCGGTCTCTACCTGCCCTCGCGCCATGTATCACAATCGTCTACGGAACATTGCTGGCGCTTCGCCCGTGCCAGCCACCATATTCGCCTCTCCTCACACATAACCGAGCATGACGACACCGAATG
>DATCGM010000067.1:0-12873 GCA_036508915.1 Gemmatimonadaceae bacterium | reverse complement strand
CTGGAGGTCGCGCGCCGTCACGTCGTTGGCCGCCACAATTCCCGCCACCGCCCCTCGCGCTTCATCGGCACTCGCCTTCCGCAGCCGTTTGCCTATGACGACGCCAATCTCCCCCTCGTACTCCACATGCTTTGACACGGTTGGGAGCATTATGGATTCCCCGTCGCGAATGATGCTGGAGGGCGGTTTGAGAAAGATCAGCGGCTCGCGCGGCACGTCGTTGCCGAGCTCTTTGGCGTGGGCGGCATAGTTGCGGCCGACGCAGACGATTTTTGACGGGGAGAGATTGGGCATGCTGGAACTTAATAGACCCGGGGCAACGCGCTTGCCCTGTGTTTTGCCGAGTCAGGATGTGTTGCACTCAACGCTCACGTCTCATGCCTTGCCGCTCCCCGCTCCCAACTCCGTGCTGCCTTCACTCAGCACTCAGCGTCGCAGAGTGTCAGCAGGGTGAAGCTGGAAGAAGGAAGCGGGAAGAAATGAGCAATGAGCGCTGAGATTGCTTCCGACTTCACGCCTCGCGGCTGTAAAACCCTCGCACCTGCTCGACGAGCACGCTCCACCGCCCAATCGCCCGCCGCGCCTCCGGCAGCGCCGCCAGCAACCCCCGCCCATACCGCTTCGTCACGATTCGCGAATCGCCCACCACCACCACGCCCCGGTCGGTCCCCGTGCGTATCAGCCGGCCGAATCCCTGCTTCAACCGCAGCGATGCATGCGGCAGCATGTATTCGGCGAATGGATCGCCGCCACGAGCCACGATCGCCTCGCACTGCGCCGCCGTGACCGGCTCGGTGGGTACGCGAAAGGGCAGCTTCGCGATCACCAGTCCGCGCAGCGCATCGCCCGGCACGTCGACTCCTTCCCAGAACGAGGCCGTTCCGAGGAGAATGGCCTGCCCCGAATCGCGGAAGCGGCCGAGCAGTACGTCGCGGCTCTCTTCACCGTGCACGAGCAGTGGCCACCGCCGCTCGATGCCACGCGATCGCAACTCCACGGCAAGCTGTCGCACTTCGCGGTGGCTCGTGAAGAGCACGAAGAGCCCGCCATCTGACGCGTCGGCGACATCGAGGACGATGCGCGTGATCGCGTTGCGATGAGCGTCCGCATCGACGTTCGGCGCGGGCACATCCGACGGGATCACCAGCAGCGACTGCGTATCGTAGTCGAAGGGCGACGGAAAGACGGCGGTCGTGGGCGGAAGATCCGGCTCGTCGAGGCCGAGTCGAGCGGCCAGGAAGTCGAAGCGGTGCGAGTCCGAGGCGACGTCGCCCGACGATGCGGTGAGCGTCGCGCTCGTGATGATGGTGCTGTCCAGCCGCTTGAACAGATCCTCGCGTAGAATCGGAGCGAGATCGAGCGGCACGCTCGACAGCGCCACTGACTTTTCGCGTCCGCGAACTTCGACCCAACGAATGCTGTCGTCGTCCGCGGGTGGCGCGAGGGCGCGTCGCAATCCATCGCCGGCGCTCTGGAGACGCCTACTCACGGACCGCAGCTCATTCATCAGCGGCGTGAGCTCCTCGTCGAGCTTCGTGCTGCCCTCGATGCGCTCGCGAACCAGGCGCAGGCCCTGGTTCAGCAGCTCGATCTCGCCGAGGGTGTCCTCGAGCGAGAGCGTGAGCCCTGCTTTCCAGATCGGATGAGACGAGAACGCCTGCGTGAGACGAACAACGGGCTGGCCGGCCTCCACAATGAACGTATCGAGCATGTCGAAGAGCAGCTCGCTTTTCTGGCGCAGCGAGTCCACCGAGGGTGCGAGCTTCGCTTCGAGCAGGTCCAGGCTCGCGGTGCTCAGCAGGTCCTTGCTCGTGGCCAGCCGCATGGAGAGCGCGGGGAGCAGTCCCTTACCGCGACGGTCGAGTCGATTCACGAGCCGTTGCAGTCCGCGTCGCGTCACCGTGCTTCCGAGGTGCGTCGCCGCGGCATCTTCGAGATGATGTCCCTCGTCGACCACGAGCCGGCCGTATGCGGGAAGCACCGCCGCGTCGTCCCAGTTCTGCGCCGCGCGACGAACCGCGAGATCGGCGAGCAGCAGGTGATGATTGACGACGATGACGTCTGCGTCGGCAGCGAGACGCCGCGCCTTGAAGACGAAGCACGTGTCGAAGTGTTCGCATTTCACCCGCGTGCAGACGTCCGGCTCGGCGGACACTTCGTCCCACACTTCGGGGCGCGGCGGGACGGGGAGATCGGCCAGCGATCCGTCGGACGTGCGCTCTGCCCACGCGGCCAACGTCTTGAGCTCCGCTGCCATTCCATCCTCGAAGAGCTGCGCGGCGCCGCCGATCGCCTGCTCGAGCCGAGCCTTGCAGAGATAGTTGCGCCAGCCTTTGAGCAGCGCGAAGCGCACCTTCTGGTCTGTCAGCGCGAGCGCGAGGAACGGCAGATCCTTGCCGACGAGCTGCTCCTGGAGGTTGATCGTGTTCGTCGAGACGACGGTGCGCTCGCCGTTCGCGGCGGCCCAGCGCAGCGCGGGCACGAGGTAGCCGAGCGACTTGCCGACGCCGGTCCCCGCCTCGAGCAGTCCGACGCCACCCTCGTTGTAGATGCGAGCGATCGTCGCCGCCATCGCACGCTGGCTCGCGCGATCCTCGTAGCGCAAATGCTGCCGCGCGATCGCGCCATCGGGCCCCAGATCGTGCGCGACCGCCTCGGGGTCGAGACGCGTCTGCTTCTCCGCGCGTGGCACTTCGACGACGACATAAAGCTTCTTCGCGTCGTTGTCGATGATGCCGAATCCAATGCCGTCGTCGTGGATCCGCGCAGCGACGTCGTAGTCGGGACCGGAAGGCTCGAGCAGCCCCGACGGATGGTTGTGGACCAGCATCTCGCCGCGCCGCGCAAAGCCGGGGAGCGCGAGGACGCTTTCCACATCGCCGCGCGCCACGACGCGTGCCGTCAGCACGACACCCTCCTCGTCGAGCGAGCAGACGAAGCACACCTCTCGGCTGCCAGCCATGCGAATTGCCGCCCGCATCGCCGCCGAGGCGGACGAGGCAAGTCGGGAGGTTGAGGGGGGCTTGGGAGCTGGGCGAGGCACCCCTGAAGATAAACCGAAACGACCCCTGTCTGACAGTCGGACAGTCAGACTATCCGACTAGGTCTTGAGCGGCTTCTTCTTCGCGGCGGGAAACAGCACGTTATTCAAGATCAGCCGGTATCCCGGGCTGCTCTTGTGCAGGGACAGATCCGTCGGCGGGTTGCCGATGGCGTGTTGCGGGTCTTCGGGGTCGTGTCCGCCGAGGAAGGTCCACGTGCCTTTCCCGTAGTCGCCGTGGATGTACTTCACCCACGGCGCGCCTTCTTCCGTGGCGAGGATGATGTCGCCCGGCTTGAGCGTCGCCTTGGTGAAGCTGGTCGTCACGCCGTAGTAGTCGTTGACCACGCTGCGATGGTTCTGCACCAGCATGCTCGGAACGGGATCGAACTTCGCCGAGAAGTTGAACAGCGTGAACGTGCCGAGCGGCTGCCGGCGGCCTGGCACATTCACCTGATGCCCGTCGATGTCGCTCATCGAGTTCACGAAGGGCGAGTGCTCGAGATGCGCGTCCTTGAAGGCGAGCGAGCGCTTCCAGTTCATGCGCGAGTCGGCATCGGGATCCATCGGCGAGCCGTCGGCGAACTCGCCCGCGATATCGACGTCGTGTCCGGCGATCGCAAGCTCGAGCGTCTCCGTTGCCCCGCACATCGCGAAGAGAAATCCGCCGCGCTCGACGAACAGCCGGATGCGTTCGGCGACGTCCTTCTTCAGTCCGGGGACGCTGGCGTAGCCGAGCTTCTTCGCCACCGCGGCATTCTTCGCGACCATGTCGCGAAACCAGGGCGCGTCGCGATAGCCGAGCTGGAACTTGTTGAACTGTCCCGTGAAGTCTTCGTGATGGAGGTGCAGCCAGTCGTACTTCGTGAGATCTCCCTGCTCCACCTGCTCGTCGTAGATCGGCGTGAACTCGATGCCGGCGTACTTGAGGGCGAGGGTCACGGCATCATCCCATGGCTGTGCATCCGGCGGCGTGTAGACGGCGATGCGCGGCGCCGTTTCGAGGGGCACGCTTTCCATGTTGCCTCCCGCCATCTCCTTGCGGATGGACGCAAGCTGCGCGGCGTTCACCGACTCGGTGGAGATGCCATCGAGCGCGGCGCGGCGGCGCAGCTCGGGCGCGTCGGGCAGGAGGAAAGAGCCACCGCGAAAGTTGAGCAGCCACTCCGCCTGCACGCCGGTCTTCATGGCGTTGTAGGTCAGGCCGTACGCTTTCAGGTGGTTGGTCTGTCCGTCATCCATCGGGATGAGCAGACGTTGCGCATGCACACGCAGGAGCGGTGCGGCAAGAAGCAGCAGCGCAGCCACCGCGATGCGCCGGTTGAACAACGAAGACTTCATGATCCTGGAGGAACCGCGCCGCGCGCCAACTCCAGCTCGCGCCGCGCTTGAGGAAGGAGCGCGCTCTGCGGCGCGCTGAGAATGAGATGCTCGAGATGCGCCGTCGCTCCGGTCAGGTCGCCGCGGCGGCGAAGGACGCGCGCCCATTCGAGCTCGCTCTCCACCGCTTCCGGAGTGGACGCATGCTCGGTGACGATGCGCTGCCAGATCGGTATCGCCTCATCGGGCTTCGTCGCTCGCAGACGCGCCGCAATGAGCAGCAGCGCTGGAGCGACCTCGGCATGCCGAGCCGCGGCGTCGACGAACTTCGCTGATGCGCCCGCGCTGTCCGCTCGTGCCAGCGCGAGAAATGCGGCGCCGAGCTGCGGCGCCGTATCACCCTTGGCCCGTGCGACGATGCCCATCGCGAGCGCAAGCTCGGCGTTCGGCGCACGCGACGCTCGCAGCAGCGTGCGAGCTGCACCGAGCCGCCCGTCATACAGTGCCAGCCATCCGGCGGCTTCGCTCGAGTCGGCCTCTGGTCCCGCGGCGCGAAGAGCCGCACGCGCCTTCGTCAGGTCACCCGCGCGCACCCACGCCATCGCGACCATCTGCGCGAGACGCATGCGCTGCGCCGGTACGAGAAATCGGTCGAAGCGCGCGATCAGCGCATCAGCCTCGCTCCCACGTCCGAGCGCCACGAGCGCAGCCACGTGGAGTGGAAGGTATTCGCGGCCTGCGCGCGCCGAATCCTTTTCCCAGTAGGCGAGCGGGGCGAGCGTGAAGACCTCGGCCGGCGCGCCAGCACGCAACGCCGCCGACGCGGCGCGAAAGGCGAGCGGCGACGTCCATCGCACCGTGAGCGCCGCGACGAGCGCGTCGTGCGCGATGGACCAGCGCTCCTCGGCGTAGGCCCGGTCGCCGAACTCCTCCCACATCGTTGCCGCACTCGTGTCGGGGCGCAGGGCACGCAGCGCATCCCACGCCTCCTGCGGCCGGCCCCAGGTGAGTTCGAGCTCCGCAAGCGCGCGGCGCGAGCCGGCGTCCGCGGGCAGACTCGCGAGTGCGGCGCGTATGCCCTCGCGCGAGGCCGGCGGTGCCGGCGCGAGCGCATATGCGGACGCGCTTGCCAGATGTGGCGCGTCAACGAGCGCACGTCGCCACGATTGCGCGCTCGGCAGCCACTCACCCATCGCGGCACGAAGCTGCGCGTTCTCGTATTCCAGATCGCGCAGGCTGCCGAGCACCGTGCGTCCGCGCACGACGATGCTGTCCGCAGTGGCGGGGCGGCCGAGTTGAATGAGTATGCGCGCGTACTCACGATAAGGCGTGGCATCGCGAGGCACGGCGCGCACCCATTTCTCGAACGCGTCGCGCAGGCGGTCGTCGCGACGAAGAATCTGCAGCGTGCGAAGCTGCACGGTGCGGTAGAGCGACTCGCGCGGATTCTGCGCGATGAGGGTGTCGAGAGGAGCGAGCAGCGAATCGCTCATTCCGAGCTCGGCGTACACGCGCTCGAGCCCGAGCAGCGCGTTGGCCGACGGCGCCGTACGCACAGCGCCTCGAAAGAGCACCGCCGCCGCCTTGTAATTCCCGGCATTCTCGAGATCGAGCGCGCGAATGACATCCGGGCGCTCCTCCTGCTGCGCGCGCAGGAGGCCGTGAGCGGACACAGGCTGCACGATCGCCAGCAACAGCACGCCCAAACCGACGCGCGCGGCGCGCGCGTCAGGGCGTCGGAGGAGGACCACTATTCAGACGCGTGAAATAATCCAGAATCGAGCGACGCTCGTCTGCCGAGAGCGCGCGAAGCTCCTGCCAGGTCGGTGGCCGGAACTTCACGGCGGCGCGCGCGTCGACTTTCGCGCCGGGTCCGAACACATCCGTTCCGGTCGCGGATTTCGCTTCCCGCTTGCCCGTGTCGTCGCGCTCTTCCTTTTCGAGCGACTTTCCCGCGTCGAGCAGGCGGCGGAAGAGCTGCTGCTGCCTCGCGATCGTGCTCCCGTCCAGCCGGCCGTTGTCGAGCGCCTCGGCGAGCTGGCGTGCTTCCTGGGCGAGTTGCGCCGCGCGATCGCCACCGGCGGCGTCACCCGCCTCCTCGAGCTGCTCGGACAGCTGGCGCTGCTGGCGGGCCAACGCCCGCGCGAGCGATTGCCCGGCCGCGCTGCTCTGGCCATTCGGCATGTTGAACAGGCTCTGGGCCTGGCCGTTGATCTGCCCCTGCTTCTGCGCCATCTCCTGCATCTGCTTGAGCATCTCCTCGAACCCCGAGGCGCTGCTCGAATTGTTGGCGCGCTCGCGATCGCGGGCGAGCGACGCGGCCGCCTTCGTCAGCGCGTCGGCGGCGTCGCTGAGTGCACTCGCCTGCTTCTGGCCGCTGCTGTTCGGCTGGCTCACGCTCTCGGTCGCCTGCGACACCTTGCTCTTCGCTTCCGACATGGCGCGCTGCGTACTGCCCGAGAGCAGCGCGCTCTTCTTGCCGGCGCCCTGTAGCCGCTCGCTCGCCTTGTCCACGCCCTGCTCGATCGCGCTCTGCGCACTGCGCCGCTCGTCCGGCGACGCACCGTTGCGCGCCTTCTGTTCCAGCGAGCGCTCCTCGCGCGCGAGCTGCATCATCTCCTGCACGGACTGATCGAGTTCCGACGTGAGCTCCTGCTTCCACTCCTTGACTTGCTCGCTTCGCGCATCCTGCATCGACTTCGCGGCGCGATCCATCTCGTCCGCGGCGGCGTTGCTCGCCTGCCTGGAGCCTTGCTGGCCACCCTTCTGCGTCTCATCGGGCTTTCCCTCTCCGGGCTTGGACTCCGCGCCCTTCTTCGCGTCGTCGGCCTTCTCCCCGGACTTCATCTCGTTCGCGGCGCGACGCATCTCGGTCTCGGATTTCGCCGCATGCTGTCCCGCCTCCTCCGTCTTCGATGCGCCGGCATCCGCCCGATCTTTCGCCAGCCGCGCCTTGAGCTCGTCCATCGCCTCGTGAAGCCGCTCGGCTCGCTCGGCAAGCTTGCTCGCTTCCTTCGCGTCCGCCGGAGTCTTCGACGGATCGGTGCGACGCGATGAATCCGCCAGCGCGCGCTCCTTCTGCGCGAGCTCCTTCGCTTCGTCCCCCAGCGTCTGCATGGCGCCTTCATGCGCCGCACGCTTCAACATCTCGGCGCTGCGCTCGAGCTGCTCGCGCAGCTTCTGCTGCATCTGCGCGAGGTCGCGCAACGCGTCGCGAGACTGCTCGCCGTTCATCTGCTTCGACGCATTCTCCAGCTTCTGCATCTGCGCCATGAGCTCCGGCGTCAGCGCCTGCCGAAGCAGCGCCTGCGCCTCGCCGAGCTGCCGTGCGAGCGCGGTGTCCAGCGCGCCGGCGGCCTTGAGCTGCTGCTCGAGCTGTTGCGTCGCCCGGCGAAGCTTCTGCACCCGATCGGCCATCGCGCGCTGCTCCTGCGCCAGACTGCGCGCCTTCTCAGCGGCCTCGAAGTTCATCGGGCTCTTCTGCTGCCCACTCTGGCGCGCGGCATCCTTCGCCGCATCCGCGCGTGCCTGGGCGCGTGCCGCCTCGTCCGTGCGCTGCGCCAGTGCCTTCTGATCTTTCGCGGCGGCCAGCGCCTCTTTCACCGCGGACTCGCCAAGCGCGCGTGCAGCGGTGCGCTGCTCCTCGCTCGTCGCGCGACGGAGCACCAGCTCGCGGCTCACGCCACGCTGCGCCCACGGCGACGCATCCACCGCTTCGGCGCGCACTGTCACAGCGTCGCCCGGCGCGAGATGCAGCGCGCCGAGATCCACGTTTGCGGTTCCAGCCCAGCTCGTGCCGACACTGCTCGCGAGCGCCTGCATGATGGGCGCGGCATCGCGTACACCGGCGCGCATGATCCGTAGCGCGACCGACGCGACGCCGTGATCGTCCGATACCAGCATCGCGAGCTGTACCGGATCGCCCGAGACGAGCAGCGTGTCGGCGGTCGGCTCGGCGATGACGACATGCGGCGCCGAGTCGGCGACGACGATGACGTCGAGCGGTTCGGGGAGATCGGGAACGAGACCGCCGGGTCCTCGCGCAGACCAGTGTAGTTGCACCGAGTGCTCCGGCGTGAATTGGCCGCTGAAGGTCTGACCGGCCGCGCCGAGCGCGATGCGATCGCCAGCCGGCGCAACGAGCGCGACGTCAGTCAACGCGACGGAAGCGCGGCCGGCGATGGACAGCACGCTGCCGCGCGGCAGATGAAGCGGCTCGCCAACCGGCAGCGACTCGTCCGACCGGCCAAGATAGCTCGGATAACGCACGTGCAGCGTGACGGCACCCACGAAGGGCCGGTCGGCGGCGTGGACGATCACGCTGTCGCTCGTCGCCCGGCCGTCGGATACGACGAGGCGCAGATCTCCTCGAAGCACCTCCACCGTCCACGGAGCCACGCCGGTCTTCGGGTCGATGGCCAGCGTGTCGGTGCGCCATGCGTCGCCAGTCTGGCGCACGTCGAGATAGACGAAGCGGCGGCCAGGAGCGCGCACGTTCACTCGCAATGCGGACCCGCGCAGCAGCTCGTGCGGCGCGCCCTCGATGCGCGGGCGATCGAGGAGATTGCCGGTCCACGCATCGATCGGGCGGAGCACGGCGCGCAGTCCATCGCCGAACAACGGCGACGCCGTGAGCAGCACGAGAATGCCCGCCGCCGCGGACACTGCGCCAACAATCGCCCGCTGTGAGCTCGCACGCCGCATCGCCGGCGCGAGCGGCGCATCGGTCGACAACGTCCCGCGCACGCCGCGAGCCGCACGCTCGGCGAGCGCGCCCTGCCCTTCGAGCTCCAGCACGCCCACAAGCGCACCGCGACGCATTCCCTGCTCCTGCTCGATCACCAGCGCGACGTCGCGACGCGACGCGCCACGATGCAGCCGCTGGCGCGTGCGGAACGCCAGCGCGACGAGCACGACCCCGACGACGATCCACACGGAGACTGGCAGTCCGCGCGGAAGGGTGAGCCATCGCGCGCGCCCGAGCAGTGCGGCGCCGCTTGCCACCAGCACCGCCGTCAGTGCCGCGGCGAGCAGCACGCCCGCGGCAACCTCGGCGCGCCGCAGATGGCGTCGCTCACGCTCGACGAGTGCCCGAATGGTCACGGGATGGGCCGGCTGGTGACGGCGTAGACGAAGAGGTTCACTCCCATGCGCAGCGCCGCCTCGTGCAGAGCAATGGGATCATGATACGTCTCGGGATCTTCCCAGCCGTTGCCGAGGTCACTCGAAAAGGTGTAGTACACGGCGAGCCGGTCGCCGAGAAAGATGCCGAAACCGCGCGCCGGCTTGCCGTCGTGCTCGTGAATCTTCGGTACACCCTTCGGAAAGTCGTACAGGGCGTGGTAGATCGGATGCGAGAGCGGTACGTCGACGAGCTCGCGATCGGGAAAGACTCGTTTGATCTCGCGCCGAAAGCTTTCGTCGAGCCCATAGTTGTCGTCCGCGTGCAGAAAGCCGCCGCGCAGCAGATACTCGCGCAGCCGCACGACTTCCGCATCGGAGAGCTTGATGTTGCCGTGCCCCGTCATGTGAATGAACGGATAGTCCCACAGCTTGTCGTCCATCAGCGTCACGCGCGCTTCCGTCTTCTCCACGGGCAACGAGGTGCGCTCGCGAATGGCGGCGAGCAGGTTCGGCAAGCTCGATGGGTTCGCGTACCAGTCGCCGCCGCCGTCGTACTGCAGGCGCGCGACGGTGAGCCGGGGCGTATGTCGCGCGGCCGCGACTGGCATGAGTAGCAGGGCGAGCAGTGCCGCCGCACGAGCAAACCGCATGCAGGACGATCTCACTCGTGCGCGAGGCGATAGGCGAGGTTGCGCGCGGCACCCATCTCCGACGCGAGGGCGGCGGCGACGTCGCGAGGCGTGCATCCCTCAGCGCGGAGCTCCGCGACGCGCGCGCGCAGTTCCTCCTCATTGGCACCCAGGGGCGCGCTGGCTCCGGCGACGACGATCACGACTTCTCCGCGTGGAGGTGCATCGAGGTAATACGCCGCGAGGGCGGCCACCGTTCCGCGTCGCAGCTCCTCGTACTGTTTGGTCAGCTCCCGGGCGACGACCGTTGCCCGCTCTCCCGCCCCAGCCGCAGCGAGCTCGGCCAGGGTGTCACCCACGCGAGCGGGGGCCTCATATACGACAGCCGCATGACGCAAATAAACGATCTCGGCGAGCGCGCTCCGTCGCTCGCCGCCCTTTCGCGGGAGAAACCCGTAGAAAGTGAATCGGTCGAGGTCGAGCCCCGAGGCCACAAGCGCGGCGAGGAGCGCCGAGGCTCCGGGCACCGGCGACACCGCGATCCCCGCCTCGACCGCGGCGCGAACGAGCCTCGCTCCCGGGTCGGAGAGGAGCGGTGTCCCGGCGTCGGAGATGAGGGCGAGCTGCTCGCCATTCTGTAGCCGCTCGATGAGTCTGGGTGTCGCCTTCGCCTCGTTGTGCTCGTGGTAGGGCAGCAGAGGCGTCGCGATCGAATAGCGGTCAAGCAGATGGCGCGAGTGGCGCGTGTCTTCCGCGAGGACGGCGGCGACCTGCTTCAGCACTTCGACTGCGCGGAAAGAAAAATCCCCCATGTTTCCGATGGGGGTGCTCACGACGTACAGCGTGCCGGGCCCCTCCACGGTCACGCCAGCTTCCACGAGAGCTTGTCGAACAGACCGGCCGAGAGAAAGAGATGCCGTCGCTCGTACGTGAGCTCGCGCAGCATCTGCCCCGGTGCGTGCCCTTCCTGGTTTCCCGCCGTCCAGAGGATCTCGTTGAGCAACGCGGCAATTGCGTCGGTCAGAGCATCCGCGTCGGCGACGACTGGACGCGACGGGCGCCCGTTGAACGAAAACCCCTCGAGCGGCGGATGCGCGGTCACCAGCGTCTGCCGCGCATGTTCCGCGATCGCCGGCGCGCTCTCGCTCCCGTCAGCGACGAGACGAAGCACGAGCGAGGTGGCCAGATCGCGATAGGCCTGAACGAGTCCCGTGGCCGCCTGCACCGGCAACGGCGCCGGTACCAGCCAGTGACGCACCGTAACGTGCAGAGCTCGACGGTCTCGCTCGAATAGGCGGCTCACCCGTTCGACCAGCGTCCCGCCGTACGAGCCCGAGAGATAGGCCGTGTGCGCCGAACCATGCCGGAACAGCAGGTAGTTCACTTCGCCCTCCGCCGCAATCTCCACCAGGCCATCGAAGGTCGTGGCCGTCAGATACGGAAAGAGCGAGGACGGTTCTGTGGCGCGAAGCTCCGACGGCCAGGGCACGGGAGGGTGCGTCTGCGAGGCGTACATGCAGGAGAGC
This sequence comes from Gemmatimonadaceae bacterium, assembly GCA_036508915.1. Classification (GTDB taxonomy): domain Bacteria; phylum Gemmatimonadota; class Gemmatimonadetes; order Gemmatimonadales; family Gemmatimonadaceae; genus AG11. Next base: position 1,234 of record DATCGM010000067.1, on the reverse strand, counting down.
TGCTCGTCCTCCGCCTCACAGAAGCAGATCTCACCGTACTCGGGTTCGGCGGGCACCTTCTCCACTGCCACGCCAATGGCGACGGGATGGAAATCCCTGCCGTTGTGCGAGCAAGCGTTGACCAGTTCTCCCCGCTGCAGGTAGAGCACGAGGAACTCTTCCGGCAGCCAGATCGCCACGTATCCGGAGACCCTCGCGGAGCGGTCGCGCTTCGCATCCGTGAGCAGGTTCTCGAGGTGGACGTAGGCCAATCGCGTGCGCGGCAGCAGAACGCGAGTATGCGGATACCGCAGGCCGGCGACAGTGGCGGGCATCGGTGGAGGAAAAAGGGCCGGGACGACGTGTGTCGTCCCGGCCAAATGTGTAGCAGCGTAACCGGGCGTGCAACGGCGTCGTAGCCGCCGGACTCAGGCGGCCGGAGGCGACACGTGCTTCTTCAGCTTCTCCTCGATCGCCGGTCGCGGCTGCGCACCCACGATCTGATCCACGACTTTCCCATCCTTGAAGAACAGCAGCATCGGAATGGAGCGCACGTTGAACCGGGTCGCCGTCTTGATGTTCGCGTCGACGTCGAGCTTGGCCACCGTCACGCCCTTGCCGGCATACTCCGCCGCGAGCTGATCGAGAATCGGCGCAATCATCCGGCAGGGGCCACACCAGGTTGCCCAGAAATCCACCACCGTCAGGCCCTTCGCCTTCTCCACCTTCTCCTCAAAATCCGCATCCGTTACCGCTTGCGCATTCGACATCGTTCGTCCTCGTCTCCCGGCGGCCATCACGCGTGCCGCCCCCAGAATTAGTATTCAGCGTCGGCGCAACTTCACACCAGCGCACTCGCCATGACCCGCGTTACTCCTCGTCCCACCCGCATTGCCCACGTGGGCATCGCCGTTCACGCACTCCACGAGATCCTGCCCTTCTATCGCGACATCCTCGGCATGCCCGAAGTCCCGCTCGATGACGCCGACGGAGCGCGAATCGCTGGCCTGCAAGCCGGGGAATCGCTTGTCGAGCTTCTCGAAGCCAACTCCGCGGACACGCCAATCGGCAAGTTCGTCGGCGGACGCGGCCCCGGCATTCATCACATCTGTTTCGCCGTCGACGACCTCGACAGCACGCTTGCCCGCTGCAAGACCGCCGGCGTCCGTCTCATCGACGACACACCGCGGCTTGGCGCCGAGGGGAAACGTATCGCGTTTCTCCATCCAAGCGCCACGGCGGGCGTGCTGGTCGA
>DATCGM010000066.1:0-3657 GCA_036508915.1 Gemmatimonadaceae bacterium | reverse complement strand
ACGATCGGGAAAGAGCTGGAGACGAATCCATTTCTGTCCGGACGCGCGAGGACGATCAAACGATGAACGCGCGGTCGCTGCCCTGGGCGCTCATGAGCCTGTCACTGCTCGCCGCGTGGCTGGGCGCAGCGATCTTCGTCGCTGCGGTCATTGCTCCCGCGGCGTTCGCGGTACTCCCAACGCGCGCGCTCGCTGGCGCGATCGTCGGTCGCATACTCCCGGTGCTCTTCACGCTGGGAATTCTCCTCGGCGGCGCCGTCGCGTTCATGAATCAATCGATGGGAGCGGGACGATGGGTCACGGGTGGCGCCTCGCTACTGGCTGTCGCGAGCGCAGCGGCGCTGCTGGTCACGATTCGTGCACGGATGGCGGTCGCCGCGATGGGAAGTCCGCTGGACGCGCTCGATCCTGCCGATCCACGTCGCATCGCGTTCGGCCGGATGCATGGGCTGAGTGTGCTGCTGATGGGCATTGGACTCCTCGCCGCCTGTGTCGCCCTCGTCGTGATCGCGCGTCACGTCAATGCACGGAGCGCAGCATGAGCGAAGAAGCGCGTCTGTCCCGAGTCGATCCGGCGTCCGCGCCCGATGAAGTCCGTCCGACCTTCGACGCGTACATCGCCGAGCGGGGAAAGGTGCCGAATCTGTATCGCGTCGCTGCGCACTCGCCGACGATCGCGTCGCGGCTGGCCGCGCTGCAGAGCGCCGTCATGGGACCGGGCGATGTGCCCGTGCTCCTGAAGGAACTGCTCAGCACGCGCGTGTCGCACATCAACCTGTGCGACTACTGACTCGCTTCCCACACCGCCTTGTCAAGGCGGCTGGGCGGGACCGACGAACAGCTCGACGCAGTCGCACGCGCCGACTACGCAGTATTCGAGAAATCGTGGCGCTCGGCGATGCGCTACGCGGATGCGATGACGCCGACACCAGGCATCGTGTCCGATGAAGTGTACGGTGATCTGGCGTCGCACTGGTCGCCGGCGCAGACCGTCGAGATCACTGCGGTGATCGCCATGTTCAATTTCTTCAATCGCTTCGCGCACGCGCTGGCGATCCCTGTCACGAAATGATCGGCGCATCGCGCTGACTTCGGCTCACCTTTCGAGAAACCATTCCCATGGCTACCAAGACTCGCACTGAGAAGGATCCGCTCGGTCCCAAGGAAGTCCCCGCGAATGCGCTCTACGGAGTGCAAACCGTTCGCGCGAAGGAAAACTTCCCGATCAGCGGCTTCGCGCCGCTGTGGCCATTCGTCATGGCGCAGGTGTGGATCAAAAAGGCGGCGGCGATGACGCACAAGGAAACGGGTCGCCTCGATGCCAAGCTCGCCGACGCAATCATTCGGGCGGCGGATGAAGTGCTCGCCGGAAAGTACGACGATCAGTTCATCGTGGATCCGTACCAGGCCGGCGCGGGAACGTCGCACAACATGAACGTGAACGAAGTGCTGGCGAATCGCGCCAATGAAATCCTTGGCGGTGCGCGTGGGACGTATACCCCCGTGCACCCCAACGATCACGTCAACATGGCGCAGAGCACGAACGACACGATTCCGACGAACATCCGGCTTGCGTGCCTCTCGCAGCTCGATGGGCTCGTGCACGCGCTCGACGGGCTGCGCGATGCGCTCGCCGCGAAGGGCAAGGAATTCGATCACATCGTGAAGGCGGGGCGCACACACTTGCAGGACGCGATGCCGATCCGCCTTGGGCAGGAGTTCACCGCCTATGCCGGCTCGGTCGATCGCGGCATTCGCCGCGTGAAGGAAGCCGCGGACTACCTGCGCGATCTCGGCATCGGCGGCAGCGCGGTGGGCACGGGCGTGACGGTCGAGAAGGAATATCCGCCGCTCATGGTCGCGCATCTCGAGACGATTACAGGGCTACACCTGCGCGTGGGACAGGATCGCATCCAGCTCATGCAGAGCATGGGCGACGTTGCGGGGTTCAGCGCCTCGATGCGCGTGTTGGCGATCGATCTCAGCAAGATCGCGAGCGATCTCCGCCTCATGGTGATGGGTCCGCGCACGGGGATCGACGAGATCAAGCTGCCCGCGGTGCAGCCCGGGTCGTCGATCATGCCGGGCAAGATCAATCCATCGATCCCGGAGTTGGTGAATCAGGTCTGCTTCCAGGTGATGGGCCTCGACACGACGGTGGCCATCTCCGCCGAGCATGGACAGTTGGAGCTCAACGTGATGATGCCTGTCATCGCGTTCAACGTGCTGCTCGCGATGCGCATTCTCACGAACACCGCAACCGTGTTCAACGAGAAGTGCGTTGCCGGAATCGAGGCGCACGAGGACATGTGTGCCTATTGGGTGGAGCGATCCGCCGCGTTGGCGACGGCGCTCATGCCGCACATCGGCTACGCCAAGGCGGCGGAGCTGAGCAAGCAGTCGGTGAAGGAAGGGGTGCTGGTGCGCGACATGGTCAAGCGCGATCATCTGCTTCCCGCCGATGAGATCGACGACGTGCTGGACCTGCGCAAGATGACGGAGATCGGGGTGCCGGGAACGCGGGCCGAATAGCCGAATAGCCTTGTCCCCACTACATTCCCATACGTGCGCATCACCACCCAAGCCGAATATGGCCTCATCTGTGCCCTTCACCTGGCTCGTCGACTCAACGACGGGCCAGTGACGGGACGCGAGATCGCCTTGCATGAGCGTTTGCCGGCGGATTACGTCGAGCAGATCATGCTCAAGCTGCGCCGTGCCAGCATCGTGACGAGCACGCGTGGTGCGCGCGGTGGCTATCACCTCTCCAGGCCGGCGGATCAGATCACCGTGCGAGAAGTGATCTCCGCCTCCGAGCATTCGACGTTCGACGTGCATTGCGCGACGCATCCGGTCGGGCCCGAACGATGCGCCGAGTCGCATGACTGCAGCATTCGCCCCGTCTGGGTTCTGCTGCAACGCCGCGTCGACGAAGTGTTGGACAGCGTTCGTCTGAGCGATCTGCTCATGCAGGAACCCCAGGTACGTGCGCACGTCGGGCTGGAACAGCCGGTGGTTTCGGCGTCCGGTCGTCTCGCGTTGCCCGTCCTGCAGGGCTGACATCGCGGCGCCGATGCGCCTCTTCCGCTCCTTTCGTGACGATCGCGCGCTGCTGCGCCGCAGCGCGGCGTACGCCGCTGCGCTCATGCAGGAGCCGGCGTCTGCCGACGTCGAGTGGCTTGCACAAGACGCGACCCGCGGCGACCTCGACCACGCGCGGTGGGAGCTCCGGTATCTGCGCCGAACGCTCGGCATCCTCGTCGCGCAGCGTGATGCCCTCGACGACCGCACCCCCTCCGAAGCGCTTCGCGCCCTCGTGCATCGGATGCAGAAGGACCGCAACGTGGACGGTGGTCTGCTCGAGCTGGCCGAACGGCAGTTCAATGCGCGATTGAGCGCCTACCGCGATGCCTTCACCTCGCGCGGACACGGATTGGCGACGACACGCGTCGCGCAGAATCTGCTCGCGTTCTCCGGAGGTCCCATTCACGCCGACGACCCGGCGGTCAGACGCGGTGCGGAGCGGGTCGCCCAGTATCTCGCCGAGTCGAACACTGCTTTGCGCGAGAGCTTCGGTGCCGCGCAGCTGCCGGAGGATGTGGCGCCGTCGAAGGTCGTCAGGTAGAAGAGGCGAGGCGATCGCAATTGCGATCGCCT
>DATCGM010000065.1:0-7825 GCA_036508915.1 Gemmatimonadaceae bacterium | reverse complement strand
CACGACGGCCGCGCCATACAGAAACCCGAGCGGCCAGAGAGCGAGTGGCGCGAGCGGCGCCGACGCAACGCTCGTCAGCACGAGCGCGGGCAGCACGGTGAGCCGGATGGCGACGTGCACGAACGACGCGAAGAATGCGGCGACGGCGGCCTTCCGGTGGATGCGCTCCACCGAGTCAACCGTGGCGCGCAACTTTCCGAGCGCGCGCTGGATCGTGCGCCAGCGTCCCGCCTGCAGACGAAGCCGTTGGGCCCAGCGCGGTGGTGGACCGTCGGCGTCGCGGCGGGAGAGAAAGAGCGCGAGCGCGCCGATCCCGATGATTACCCCGGCATATGCACCCACCACGCTGACGAGAGTGACGAGCACCGCGCCAGCATGGCGGAACACCAGCGCAACGCAGAGAACGACCGCGGCGAGTGAGAAGACCTCGAGGAAGAGCTCGGCGTAGAGAATGACGAGCACGCTCGACGATGGGAGTCCGGCCTCAGTGAGCACGAAGAACCGCGCCGGCTCGGCGCCACTGCGGGCGGGAGTGATCGCGGCGGCGAAGTCGCCACCGAGACAGGTGCGTGCCGCGGTCGAGAGCTTCAGGTGAATGCCGGCGGCACGCGCGCTCCAGCGGATCTTGAGCGACCGGGCGAGCACTTCAACGGCGACAGCGAGAAGCGCAAAGAGGTGCGCGCGCAGCGGCAGGGAGAGCGACGTCCCCTGCTGCGACCACCCCAGAATCATATAGATCGACACTCCAATCGTCGCGGCGAAGGAGAGTGCCGTGAGCAGCCAGCGCTTGGAAGTCATTCAGTGTTCGACGGAAACATCGGCGGAAGCTACTCGGCTCGTGCCTTGTCAGCCAGCATACGTCGCTCGACCGCGCTCCGCTGAAGAGCGGGTGGAGAACTCATCCTCTGAAAGCCGAGAACAGTTGAGAGTGGGGGAGTTCTCCTGCAGTTCTAGGTTGAAGTTGACGCAGTAATCAGCCGGTCGTAGACCGCGGTGGCGTAAGGACACTCTCTGACAGGGCCATTGGGAAACAGAACGGCGGAACTGAGGTAATCCTCGGTTCCGCCGTTCCGTATCGAACGTGTGTCGTGCCGGGATGATGTTACTCCCTTGGGATCTGCGACCATCTCACAACTCGAAAACTTCAACTATCAACTGCTGGAGAACTCCCCCACTCAAAACTCTGATCTGCAAAGCACCAGCCCTTGCGCGGCGCCCCTATCCGCGCCTACTTCGTGTGCTCTCGCCTTCTCGTCGGAGTAACCTGCTCATGACTCGCATTCTTTCTCGCGCCGCAGCACTCGGCGCGCTCTTCGCCCCGCTCACCGCCCTCGGTGCGCAGCGGATGACGCCCGCTCCCGCCAACGACACGCGGCCCAGTATTCCGCTCAACCCAGGGCAGGTGCGCGGCTCGTCCATGCTCGATACCGCTGCCCTCAATACGCTGAAGTGGCGCGAGCTCGGACCCTTCCGTGGCGGACGATCCGTGGCCGTCACCGGCTCGGCGGCGCGCCCGAACGAGTACTACATGGGCACCACCGGCGGCGGCGTCTTCAAGAGCCTCGATGGCGGACAGTCCTGGGCGGCGGTCACCGACAAGTATTTCGGCGGAACGATCGGCGCCATCGCCGTCTCCGCCTCCAATCCGGACATCGTCTACGTGGGCGGAGGCGAGTACGCGCTGCGCGGCAACGTGTCGCACGGCGAGGGCGTCTGGAAGTCCACCGACGCCGGAAAGACCTGGACCTCTCTTGGGCTCAAGCTCACGAGGCAGATTTCCCGAGTCCTCGTGCATCCCACCAATCCGGAGATCGTCTACGTCGCGGCGGAGGGCAATGTGTGGGCGCCGACGCCGGATCGCGGCATCTACCGCAGCAGGGACGGCGGGAAGAACTGGAGCAAGGTACTCTTCCGCAACGACTCCACTGGCGCGTCTGACCTCGTTTTCGATCCCGCCAATCCCAACGTGCTCTACGCTGCCTTCTGGCAGGTTGGCCGCACGCCGTGGATGCTCAATTCCGGCGGCGCGGGAAGCGGCGTCTTCAAGTCCACCGACGGTGGCGACACCTGGCGCGACATCAGCCACAATCCCGGGATGCCGGCGGGGATCTTCGGCAACATCGGCCTCACGGTGTCCGCCGCGAATCCGAATCGCGTGTTCGCGATCATCGAAGCTGACTCCGGCGGCGTCTATCGCTCCGACGACGGCGGCGCGACGTGGATGCACACCAACGCCGATCGGTCGCTGCGCCAGCGCGCCTGGTACTACTCGAAGATTCACGCCGACCCGAAAGACACCAACGTCGTCTACGTGAACAACGTGAACTTCAACAAGTCGACGGATGGCGGAAAGACATTTCGCCCCGTGCGCGGCATTCCGCACGGCGACTCGCACGACTTCTGGATCGCGCCGAACGACAACAAGCGCATGATCGAGGCGGATGATGGCGGCGGGAGTGTCTCCACCGACGGCGGACGCACGTGGACCGACGAGGACTTCGCCACCGCGCAGTTCTATCACGTCATCACGACGAACCACTTCCCGTACCATATCTGCGGCGCGCAGCAGGACAACAGTACGCTCTGCGGGCCGAGCCGGAAGGCCGGCGGCATCGACGTTCGCGATTGGGTGGAAGCCGGTGGCGGGGAGTCCGGCTACATCGCGTCTCGCTCGGATGAACCGGACGTCGTATACGCGGGCAGCTACGGCGCGCTGCTCACGCGAAAGGACCTGCGCACCGGGCTCACGCGCAACATCAATCCGTGGCCTGACAACCCGATGGGCCATTCGGCCATCGACCTGAAGTATCGCTTCCAGTGGACGTATCCGATCGTCCTCTCGCCGTTCAACCCAAATGTGCTGTACGCGACGTCGAACTACGTGCACCGCACGACGAATGACGGCCAGAGCTGGGAAGTGATCTCACCCGACCTCACGCGCAACGATCCCAAGACACTCGGCCCCTCCGGCGGTCCGCTCACCAAGGACCAGACGTCGGTCGAGTATTACGGCGTCATCTTCGCGTTCGCGGAGTCGCCGAAGCAGAAGGGCGTCCTATGGGCTGGTTCTGATGATGGGCTGGTTCATGTGTCGCGCGACAATGGAAAGACGTGGCAGAACGTGACGCCCAGGGACATGGCGGTCTACACACGCGTGTCGATCATCGAGCCCTCGCGCTACAATGCCGGCACGGCGTACATCGCCGCGAATCGCTTTCAGCTCGACGACATGAAGCCGTACCTCTGGAAGACGACCGACTTCGGTAAATCGTGGATGCGCATCGATGCGGGCATCGACCCGACGGAATTCACGCGCGCCATTCGCGAAGACGACGAGAAGCAGGGACTGCTCTACGTGGGCACCGAGCGCGGCGTCTGGTTCTCGAACGACGACGGGCGCGATTGGCAGCGTCTGCAGCTCAATCTGCCGCCCGTGCCGGTGCACGATATCGCCGTCCGTGAGGGCGATCTCATCGCGGCGACGCATGGTCGCAGCTTCTGGATCATCGACGACATCTCGGCGCTGCGGCAGCTCACGCCGACGCTCACCGCCCAGGATGCGCATCTCTTCAAGCCACGCGATGCGTATCGCGTGAGCTTCGCGAGTGGTCGTGGCGGCGGAGGCGGAGGTGGTGCGGGAGCCGGCGCGGCGGCAGGACCGCCCGTTCACCCGGTCGCTGCCAGCCCGGCAGGCGGTCCGGTCGTGAGCTACTGGCTCAAGCGCCCCGCTCGCGAAGTGGTGCTCGAGTTCATGGACGCGAAGGGCAAGCTGATCAAGTCGTTCACGAGCAAGCAGGACTCCGTGGTGGCGGCGGACTCGGTCACGCGGGGCGCGCGCACGCGCACTCGCGTGGACTCGTTGACGAAGGCCGGCATCTCCGCCGACAGCGCCGAGCGTCTCGTGCGCCGCACTGCCGGTGCTGGCGCAGGTAATGCAGGCGCGGCACCGGGAGCGGAGGATGACGGTCCCATTCGCACGCCGCCACCACCGCGCGTTCCCAACAAGGTGGGGATCAATGCCTTCAACTGGAACATGCGCTATCCGGATGCGTCCACGTTCGAAGGGCTGATCATGTGGGCTGCCGGCACGCAGGGGCCAACGGCGCCTCCGGGCACCTACCAGGTGCGCATGATCGTGGATGGCTCGCCGGTGGCGACGCAGAGCTTCGCGCTCAAGAAGGATCCGCGCACCAAGGCGACGGCTGCGGATCTCGCCGCGCAGTTCGCCTTCCTCGTGAACGTGCGCGACCGCACGACGGCGGCGAACGACGCGGTGAAGACGATTCGCTGGGTGAAATCGCAGCTTGCCGATCGCGAAACGAAGCTCACGGGACAGGCGAAGACCGATTTCCAGTCGCAAGCCACTCCGCTGCGCACCGAGCTTTCGGTGGTGGAGGATTCGATCTATCAGACGAAGAATCGCAGCGGACAGGATCCGCTCAACTATCCCATTCGTCTGAACAACAAGATCGCCGCGCTCGCCGGCGTGGCGGGGAGCGCCGAAGCAGTGCCGACGAAGCAGACGACCGATGTCTACAGCGGTCTGTCGAAGCAGCTCGACGGCGAGCTCACGAAGATGAAGAAGGCGCTCGATTCGCGTCTTCCGGCGGTGAACGCGACGCTACGAAAGGCGGGATTGCCCGAGATCGTGCCTCGGCCGGCGGACGTGCCGGCTCCGCCGGGAACGATCAGCGACAACGACGACGCCGATCAGGATGGACTTTAGTGGGTGGGCTGACGGTCGGACTGTCCGACCGTCAGACCGTCAGACTTGCTTCAATGCCCATTCCCATCGTGTGGTATCCCTTGTCCACGTAGAGCGTCGTGCCAGTAATTCCGCTCGCGAGTGGGGAGCAGAGGAAGGCCGTCGCCGTTCCGACCTCTGCGGCTGTCAGCTCCTCGGATAGCGGCGCATTTGCCGAGACGTACGCCACAATCTTCTCGATGACCCCGATTGCCGACGCCGCGCGCGACGCGAATGGTCCCGCGGAGACCGTATTCACGCGAATACCCCACTTTCGTCCCGCTTCGTAGGCGAGTAGCCGCGTATCGCACTCGAGCGCGGCCTTGGCGCTCGACATCCCGCCGCCGTAGCCGGGGATCACGCGCTCGCTCGCCATGTACGTGAGCGACGCGAAGGCGCCGCCCGGCCGCATGAGCGGGCCGAGGCGCGACACCATGCTCACGAGCGAGTATGCGCTCGCACTCACCGCGGCGAGATAGCCGTTCCGACTCGTCTCGAGCAACGGCTTCTTCACCTCGGGGCCATTCGCGAGCGCATGGACGACGATGTCGAGCGGCCGGTCGCCGAAGTCGGCTATGAGATGAGCAGCTAGTCCGCCAATGGAGCAGTCGCCGACGTCCTTGTAACGCCTGCTGGTGCGCAGCTCGTCCGGCATCTCGTCGATCGTGTCGAACACGGCGTCGAGCGGATAGATCCTCTCAAAGGTGAGCAGCGAGCCGTCGCTCAGCCGGCGCGACTCGTCCATCCTCCCGCGCTCGAGCAGGTTCATGAGGATGTTGAGCGCCGGAGGCCACGTGCCCACGCACACGCTCGCCCCCGCCTCGGCGAGCGCCTTCGCGATCGCGAATCCGAAGCCGCCGTCATCAGCAACGCCAGCAACAAGGGCACGGCGTCCGGAAAGGTCAATGTTGAGCATTCACGGAGTATGACACACGTGACCGGCCGAACAAAGGGGTAGGCGGCGGGCGTCAACGATGCGGGAAATCGCGCGGGCAGGTAACGTGTACGTGTGCCGCGCCACGTGACTTCGCCAGCAAAGACCTCCTCGCCACGTCCAGAAGCCCTCGACGTGCCTCCAGCGCAGATCGAGCGACGCCGGGCGCCCGCGTCGTCCGGCCCCGCTTTCGCGCGTGGACTCTGGCGCATTGCCGCGGCGGATGTCTCGAGCGGCAATAACGTCAGCCTGCTCCAGGACGGACTCGCGACCTTCGATGCCATGTGCATCGCCATTGAGTCCGCGCAGGAGAGTGTGGTGCTCGAGGCGTACATCCTGCGCTCCGATGACGTCGGCCACCGCATCGGTGACGCGCTCATCGGCGCCGCGCAGCGTGGGGTGACGGTTCGTGTGCTGAGCGACTGGATCGGGATGCGCGGCATTCAATGGAGCTTCATCACGGGGCTCAAGAAGGCGGGCATCCAGCACCGCGTCTTCAATCCGCCAGGGCTGCGCCCCTGGTTCGGCCTCATTCCACGCGACCACCGCAAGCTGCTGGTCGTGGACTCTTCCGTCGGCATCACGGGCGGCGTCGGAATCGGCAACGAGTGGATGGGCAAGACGAAACGGCGGCGCGGCCATTGGCGCGACACCGCGGTGCGCATCGAGGGCCCCGCGGCAAACGACATGCAGCAGGCCTTCGACGCGATGTGGGAGCGAGCGTACAAGCGTGAACGGCGCGGATCACATCGGCTCACTCGCCGCGCCGCGCGTGGCGCTCACCTCGATCCCGCCACCGCCGCGCCGTCGCTGGTGGGCATCATCGAGGGAGAGCCGCTCCGGATGCGCATCGCGCGCGCACTCCAGATGCAGGCAATTTCGGCCGAGCGCTCGATCTGGATTGCGAATGCGTACTTCGTGCCGAGTCCGTCCGAGGTGGAGTCACTCCTGGGCGCGGCGCGTGACGGAGTGGATGTGCGCGTCCTCGTGCCGGCGCGCAACGATCACCGCTGGGTGTCGTTCCTCACGCGACGCTACTACCGCCGCCTCCTCACGAACGGGGTGAGGATCTGGGAGTGGAAAGGCACGATGATGCACGCCAAGACGAGCGTCGTGGATGGACGCTGGGTCCGCGTGGGATCGACGGACTTCAACCCGCTCGGCGTCGCGATCAACTACGAGCTCGACGCGGTGATCGAGGACGCCTCGCTCGGCGCGCAGGCGGAGGAGATGTTCCTCGCCGATCTCGAGGCGTCGAGAGAAATCACCATGCGCAGCCGGATCGTGCGGAGTTGAACAGCATCGTCCGCGTTGCCAGGGACTCATCGCCACTTATGCCGCACTGGATTCGACGTACCCACTTTACTCTTTCAGCGCTGCTCTTCGCCACGGCGCTTTCGCCAGCGAAGGCACAGTCCGATACGACGCGGTCCACCGTCCAACTGTTCACGTATCGCGACGGTGCGCTCGCGAGCGGCGTCATTCTCGCCGCGCTGTTCGCGCGTCGCCTGGACGATCACTACGCGCAACGGTTGCAGGATTCCTCCACGCAGGCGAACGAGAAGCTGCACAAGCTCGCGACCTTCGTGCGCACGACCGCGGCGCCCGGCGCCTTCATCATCGGCACCACGATGTACGTCACTGGCCGCGTGGCGAAGAACGATCATCTCGCCTCGCTCGGCCTGCACGGCACGGAAGCGCTGGTGCTGGGAGAAGTGACGGGTGGCGTGCTCAAGGGCTTCACCGGCAGGCAGCGGCCGTACGTCACGCCGCAGAATTCGCACGCCTTCGGTTTTCTTCGCGGATTCGCCGGCGGGGATCAGTATCGCTCGTTTCCGTCGGGACATGCGCTGGCTGCATTCGCGGCGGCGGCAGCGGTGTCGAGCGAGACGTCGGGATGGTGGCCGAATACGCGATGGATTTTCGGCCCGGCGCTGTTCGGTGGCGCGACGCTGACCGCCGTCTCGCGGATGTACGACAACAAGCACTGGGCGAGCGACGTCATTGTCGGCGCGGGCCTTGGCACTTTCGCTGGCCTGAAGGTGGTGCGGTACAACAATGCGCATCCCGGCAGCAAACTCGACAAATGGCTCCTCAGCGGGTCGATCGTTCCGGCCGAGGGCGGCGGACACACGCTGCGGTGGTCG